>CAZNSB010000446.1:0-4440 GCA_964575155.1 uncultured Planctomycetaceae bacterium
GCCCCACCTCCACCGCCGCCCGCGGAGAAAACATCCCAGGGATGTTTTTTCCCTCTTCGAGCTGGACGGCGTCGACACAGAGGGTGCAGGCGTCGCGTTTGGCGTCGCGGAGGTCCGGGCCGACGACCACGTAGCCGGCGCTCCGCCGCGCCTTGAAGGCGAAGGCGTGTCGTTTCCACTCCCGGCCGATGGCGAGCTTCCCGGTGTGGAACCACTCATCGAGGTAGCGCACCCCCAGCCGGGCGGGCGTGCCGTCCTTGCCCGCCTTCAGCCAGGCGGAGACGACGTACTGCCTGCCGGGGACCAGGGCGCAGAAGCCGACGTTCCCCGCCAGCGGGGCCTGGATGGCGTGGCGGACGGGCAGGAAGTAGTCGAAGTGCGCCACCGGCTGCGATTCCGCGGTGACGTCGATGGCCAGGCACCGGCTGCCGACGACGCCGCCGACGTCGACGATCTTCCCGAACAGCCGGCTCATCGGCGCCCCCCAGCCGTAGTAGTAGCGGCTCTCGCT
The DNA here is from genome assembly GCA_964575155.1 of uncultured Planctomycetaceae bacterium. Lineage (GTDB taxonomy): Bacteria > Planctomycetota > Phycisphaerae > SM23-33 > SM23-33 > CAZNSB01. Next base: position 512 of record CAZNSB010000446.1, read on the forward strand.
GCCCCCCCCCGCCGGTCCGCACTCGAAGGCGGCGTTGGGGATGAGGTTGCCGCCGGCGGCGGCGCGGATCGGCCTCGCCGGCCGCCGCGGGCCCGTCCCGAACGGCGGGGGGTGCTCGGTCATCACCGCGTCGTCGATCCAAAGCGTCCCGGTGGAGTGGAACCAGACCTGAAACCGCGACTTCTCCGTGCAGGTCCGCGCCGCCACGAACTCGAACTCGTATCGCTCCCACTTCTCCGTCGGGACGAACGAGGAGCGCAGCCCCAGCGGCTTCCACCCGTCCACGTCCTGGAGCCCCACGCCCACGCCGAGGTCTTTGACGTTCCCGGCCCGGGCCCAGAAGCTGACGGCGTAGCGGTAGCCGGCGCGGACCTTGACCTTGCCGACCTGGCACAGCATGACGTGCGTCCACCCGGAGACGCGCTCGAACCGCGTGCACTCGACGCGCTGGCACTTCCCGCCGGTCCGCCCGGCGTCCAGCGACAGCCTCACCGTCAGCCCCTTGGGGTCGCCGGAGAAGCCCCACCCGTCGGCGGCCCCGTCGCCGTCGGCGTCGGTCTCGAAGCCGCCGTTGAAGATGAGGTTGGCGGGGGCGGCGGCTCCGCACACCGGCGAATAGCCCCACAGGGCTCCCAGCAGGGCCCAGACAAGAGCGTTGCGTTCCGCCATCACCGAGCCTCCTTCCGGGGCGCTGCCCGGACGCATTGTACTGCCCGCCCCCCGTGCCCACATAGACAAAGGTTGCCCCGGGCGGGCCTTTGTCTTATGAGAGGGCCCCGGGGGCGGATCGCGGTCCATTACAGACGGGGGCGGGACAGCGCGATGAGGCGACTGAGTTGGCTGACGCGGATGGGGCCGGCATTCGTCATCGCCGCGGTGGTGCTGGGCCCGGGCAGCCTGACGGTGGCGACGAAGATGGGCGCCGCCTACGGCTACGCGATGCTGTGGCTGCCGGTGCTGGCGGCGGCCCTGATGGCGGTCTACGTGACGCTGTTCATGCGCTTCGGGATCTCCTCCAGCAAGAGCTACCTCCAGCACTGCGCCGACACCTGGGGCCGGTGGTTCGCCGCCGTCTGCGGGCTCAGCATGTTCTACGTCGCCACCGCCTTCCAGTTCGGCAACAACATCGGCGTCGCCACCGCCGTCGACTCGCTCCTGGCGCCCGCGACCGGGGTCGAGGCCGCGGTGCCGGCCTGGGTCTGGCCGGCCGTGTTCAACGCCCTGGCCCTCCTGTTCCTCTTCGCCTTCCGCCGCGTCTACCGGGCCCTCGAAAAGATGATGACCTCGCTGGTGGCGATCATGCTGATCGCCTTCTTCGCGAATCTGTTCTTTGCCCGGCCGAGCGTGGGCGGCATCGGGCGGGGGCTGATCCCCTCCGTGCCCGGGGAGTTCAACTGGATGCTCGCCGCCGGGCTGATCGCCACCACCTTCTCCATCGTCGGCGCGATCTTCCAGAGCTACCTGGTGCGGGCCCGCGGGTGGGGCAGGGAGGACTACCGCAAGGGCGTGGCCGATTCCGTCAGCGGCATCGGCATGCTGATGCTCATCAGCGTGGTGGTGATGGTCACGTCGGCGGCGGTGCTGCACCCGCGGGGCGTGGCCGTCAAGAATGCCGCGGACATGGCCGGGCAGCTCGGCAGCCTCTTCGGCGCCGCCGCCAGGGTGATCTTCTGCGTGGGCTTCGCGGCGGCGGCGCTCTCCAGCTTCCTCGTCAACGCCATGATCGGAGGGACGCTGCTTTCCGACGGTTTCGGCCTGAGCGACGACATCAACTCCCGGCCGGCCAAGCTGTGCTCGGCCGCGAGCCTCCTCATCGGCATGGTGGTGGCCATGCTCGTCACCCAGTGGAAGACCCTCGCACACGCCGACGCCCTCGTCCTCGCACAGGCCGGGACGCTCCTGGCCGTCCCGCTGGCCGTCGCCTCCGCGCTGCTGGTGTTCTTCCATCCGGGAAAGACCGGCGTGGCGCCGCTGAAAGCCCCCGCCCGGGCCCTGGCCGTCCTGGCCGCCGCCGTCCTGCTGGCCGCCGCCTTCTACACCTACCCCACCATCATCGCCAACCTGAGGCAGATGCTCGGGCCGTAGCGGCCTGCCTTCTCCGCGGCTCGACCGCGGTGCAGCTCACCCGCCCCAGCCGACCGCAGCCGGGCGGCGGCCCGCACGCCACGCACGCCGCGAAAAGAAGCCCATAACCTTTCATGATGCATCTCCCTGATGCGTCTCAGATTCCTTGCCGGGGCGGGGTCACCGCAGGCGGATGCGGGCGTAGCGCATGGTGCGGTCGGCTTCGCCCAACACGTCGATGACCTCCGACGGCGCCGACCCGGCCCGGACCGTGGCCGTGAAGAAACGCCCCAGCGGGCGCTTGAGCGGGACCTTCACCGGCCGGGCGAACGAGCCGTCGGAACGGACCTCCACCACCCGGTTCTCCGAAACGGGCCCGCTGACGTGGTGGAAGACCACCAGCCTGCCGGCGGGCGTGACGTGAAACCGCCCCCGCCCGGGGACGGCGCCCTTCTCGCCCTCGTTCCACCGGAGCACGGGCCTTCTCAGGAGCACCTTGCCGGCCCTGAGCACCGCGTAGTTCAGGGCGATGCTCTGGGCGGCGTCGGGGAAGAACTTCTCGCGGAGGCGTTCGTCGATGGCCCGCTCCGTCCACAGCAGGTGCACGCGCTTGTCCGGGCCGACCCACAGGTCGCAGGGGAACAGCCACCCGCAGGTCTTGTCCCGGCTGGCGACCTCGACCCACTTGTGGAACTTCCCCGTCGTGATGTCGTCGCTGAAGGTGTAGAACAGCCGGCGGAAGTCGTAGTCCCACGCCCGGCCGGTGAGCTTCCGCTTGTAGGCGCGCCACTTGGCGTACGGCTCGATGATGTCGGAGACGCCGCAGAAGTGGACGGCCCGGCCGGCGAGCTGCACGGTCGGGTAGCAGATGCGGACCGGCTGGGGCTTGTCGTACTCGGCGCCGAAGGGGAACGCCAGCTCGCCGCGGGCGGCCCACCGGCCGCGGGCGTCCCGGAACGTCCAGTACGTCTTGTCGTAGGCCGTATTGTAGAACAGGACGAACTCTTTCCGGCCCCCGTCGGCGGCGAAGCTGCGATACGTGTGCCCGTGGAAGCGGATCTTCCGGTTCCACTTCGGCGTCAGCGTCGTGAACGTGCCGGCGGCGCCGGCGGCGGAGAATTGCAGCACCGCAGGGGCGGCCCGGCCGTCGCGCTGGTTCCGCTTGCAGGAGTTCGGATTCGTCGACAGCAGCACCCGCCCGTCCTCGGGGAAGCACACCAGCGGGCAGGGCTCGCGCTCGTGCGTGGCGCCGCCGTCGGCGGTCTTCTTCCAGCCCGCCTTGCCCCGACGGAACAGCATCCAGCGGACGTTGTTGAGCGGGACGTGGCCGGCGAGCGTCTCGATCCCGCTGGCGTAGACGTCCTGCCCGATCCGCACGATGCACGTGTTCCCGTGGCACCACATCGGCGAGGCCCCGTTGTCGGCCGGGACGTACCGGTACACCTCCTCCTCCACCTCCACCACCGCCCGCAGCGGCCCGCCCGCCGCCGCCGGCCCTGCCGCCGCCGCAAACAGCACGGCTCCCATCACCCTATTGCCGACCATGCCGCGCCTCCTTTCCGCCGATCACAACACATTATGGCCCCCCTGGCCCTCCCCTGCAAAGCGCCAAAGCCCACCGCCCGTTCGCAGCCCGAAGGTCTCCAATTCGGCAGCCCGGCCTCCCGCTTGACCAAGGCTACGCAGGACAAGTCGGCGGGCTCGTGCTGCGTAGCGACCTGCTTCGCAGAGCAGTGGAGGCCGGGGCGACAACATACACATGGACTGTACGGAGTAGCTGCGCCCCGCGGTCCCTCCGTCAGAAAGTTAGGCCCATCTTCTACAGTTCCATTTAGCATGTATCGCTGCAGGCGGAGGTTAGCGCG
>CAZNSB010000447.1:0-4433 GCA_964575155.1 uncultured Planctomycetaceae bacterium
GCCCTATGCTGCCCAGCCTTGGGCTGACCAGCAGCACGGCCATGGCCTTAACCCACCTCAGGATAGCCACGGCGCTGCCGGGCTGTCAAGCGAAAAGCGCGCCAGATCGAGGCGAACCGCGCTTGTTGCTCTCCTTCTGTAGCTTATGGACTGCCCACTCCAGAGAACGCGGCCCCGGCGGGAACAATGAGCGCAGGCCCACAGACCGGCCCGGTCAAGCTCAATGCAGGAATAGTTCTCAAAATGAAAGACCGGGACAGGCGGTGTCCCGGGCCAGGATCTCGATTGGGCGGGTCGTCTCAGGCCTTCGTCCAGCTCGTGCGGACGGAGGCGGCCGGTGCGGCGAACCTGACGCGCAGGCCGATCGCTTCGCCTTGGATATCGTCCTCGGCGACCTGGGCGCCGTCGGCCTCGACGTCGGCGAGCGTCCAGCCTTGCGGCCGGTGGACCCAGTAGACCTCGGTCGTGTTCGGCACGCCTTCGAGCTCGAGGGTCAGCGTGTTGTCGCTCCAGGTCTGGCGCTTGACGCTGACGGCGCCCATGCTGACGTGGCGCGTGGTGGCCAGGAACTGCGGCCGATCGAGCGTCTCGCGCAGGGCGATGACGACGGAGACGTCCTCGACGTCGACGGCCTTGCGGAAGGCGCACTGGTCGTCGCGTGCGCCCCACTTGTCCGCGGCCTCCGGGCAGCTCTGGCGGGCGTCGCAGGCGTCGCAGCGGAGGCCGTCGGGCCTGTCGCCGCCGTAGTACGACAGCCGCCCGAAACCGGCGGTTCGGACCGTGTGGGTCTTGCAGATCCAGTGCATGACGTCCAGGTCGTGGGTGGCCTTCTGAAGCAGCAGCCCGGTGGTGTTCCTGCTGCTGGCGTGCCAGTCGTGATAGTAGAAGCGCCCCCCCCACCCCACGAAGTGGCGGGTCCAGACGGTCTTGACCTCGCCGATTGTGCCGGCCTCGACCAGCTCCTTCATCTTCACGCAGAAGAAGGCGTAGCGCATGTTGAACCCGACCATCATTCGCACGCCGGCGGTTTGCCAGGCGCGGAGGATGTCGTCGCAGTCCTGGATGGTGATGGCGAGGGGCTTCTCGCAAAAGAGGTGCTTGCCGGCCCGCAGGGCCGCCACCGCGTGCTCGCGGTGAAGCCAGTCGGGCGTGCAGACGGCGACGGCGTCGACGTCCCCGCGGTCGAGCAGCCGGCGATAGTCCTTCGTCACGAACGCCTCCGGCAGGTCGTCGGCGAAGTGCCGCAGGGACGCCTCGCTGACGTCCGCGCCGGCCACGACCTGCACGCGCTCGTCCTGCATCCACTGCCTGTACATGCCCCCCCGGCCCCCGGTGCCGATCATTCCCAAGCGCATCTTCTGCACGTCGCACTCCTCACTGCGAACTCACCTCTGCGGGGCTATTCATACTTGTCGTAGCACACGACCTCGCCCAAAGGCTTGCGGGTCTTGGGGCGGATCTCGTCGGCCGGGTAGCCCAGCGTCATGACCTCGATGACCGTGGCGGTGGCGGGCACGCCCAGGAGCCGGCGGACGGCGTCCTGCTTGAAGGCGCCGATCCAGCAGGTTCCCAGCCCCTCGGCGGCGGCCGCCAGGGCGATGTGCTCCATGGCGATGGCCACGTCCACCGCATCGCCGGGGACGCCGCAGCGCATGGTGCGTTCCGGCGTCAGCCCCACGCCGGCGATGGCCACGGGGGCGGCGGCGAGGAAGGCCTGGTCGCAGCACGCCGCCACCAGCTCCTTGCGCAGGGCGGCGTCACGGACAACGACGAACTTCCAGGGTTGGCGGTTGCTCCCCGACGGCGCCAGCCGGGCCGCTTCCAGAATGCGGTCCAGCTTCTCCTGCTCCACGGGCCTGTCCTGGTAGGCCCGTACGCTGTAACGGTTTCTGACAGCCTCGTACAGTTCCATGGGGCGGGTCTCCTTCAGGATGAACGGTCGATGCCTTCTTCGCCCTCTCGGGCGAGGCCGGCGTCGGCGCCCTCATCGGGCTTGACCTTCTCGCGCCAAACGGCCATGTAGTGCGGCGCCTCAATGCCTATCCGGCAGCCGCGGACCGCACGATTCTCCGGCGGTGTGGGGCGCTCTTGCGGGCGGGGACCGGCCTCGCCCTCGCCGCCCGCCGGCCGAGGGGACCAGCGCGAGCGGCGCCCGAATCGCCGGATCCGCACCTGCCCGGCAGCGGAGCTTACCACGATCCAGCTCCTGGCTCCGCCGTGCTCGGAGAGCTCCTCGTCGGTGGCCGGCTCGGCGTGGAGGGATTGCCCCGGCCACAGGTGCACGCGGAAGAACTTCGGGGGCGGGCACGGGGCGATCCGCACGTCCCCTTCGGGGGCGTCGATCCAAATGACCTCACCAGGTCGCAGGGCCAAGGCCAGCATGGTCGGGTCTCGATATTCGGTATCCGGTGGCTGCGGCTGCTCTCTGGTCGTTACCGGGCTTCCAGCTCCGCCTTTCTCTTTTCCAGCAGCGCCTTCTTCTCCGGGGGCATGTCTTCCTCGGCGAGCAGGGCCTGGCAGCCTTCCCGGAAGAACTCGCGTGCGAAGTCGGTGTCATAGACGCGTTTACCGGCCGGGCGGCCGGCCACCGTCCTCAGGAACCCTTCGAACTCCTCGAAATAGCTGCCGTAGATGTGGAACGAATCGGCGATGTGCATGTACTCGCCCGGGGCGACGCCGATCTTCCCCGCGACGTCCCGCTGGAGCTCGGTGAAGACGTACATGTTCATGAAGGCGGCCTTGAAGGCGTCGTTGGAGCGGATGTGGACGTTCAGGTGAAGCCTGCCGTCGCCGATGCGGAACCACAGCCGCTGGAGGCACGCCGGGTCGTCGATGTTCATGTCGTTCCAAACCTGCCAGGTCACCGCCTGGGCGCGCCGGGTGTGGGGGACCCGCTTGAGCCTCTCCACGGCCGCGGCGACCTGGTCGAAAACCCCCGCCGCCGGCACGGCATACTCGAACAGCCGCTCGTGATACGTGTACTCCCACTTCCCTGCCGCGGGGTCGATCCAGTGATCGTGCACGCCGTAGAGGACCTCTGCGCGGTACTTTTCCAGGTCGTCCAGCCCGCCGGGGAACGCGCGATGGATCCTCGGCTCTTCGAAGGGGCGGATGACGTGGATGAGGGCGGTGACGTCTCGGCTGTGGGGGTCTCCGGGCTTGTCGTACTCCGTGGGGAAGCTTCCGCCCCGCTCCCAGCAGGCGACGACCGCCCGCTCCCACGCCACCGGCAGGTGGGCCTCGACGATGTGAATGGACTCCATTGTGGTCCCCTTGTAAGCGCGGTCGGAGTCCGCGTCAAGTCCGCCGGGGCATCAGGCCTTTCGGCGCGGGCCGGCGCGGTGCCTGGGCGGGCGGCGGTCCAGGGTCCGGCGCACGGCCGTGGCCAGTTCGCCGGGGGTGAACGGCTTGGCAAGGACCTCCGCGCGGCGGCCGGGGGCCTCCGGCGGGGCCTGCGCGTATCCGGAAACGTAAAGCACCTTCATTTTCGGGCGGACGGCCGTCACGCGCTCGGCCAGCTCCACGCCGCCCATTCCCGGCATGACCACGTCGGTGAGGAGCAGGTCGATCGCCCTTTCGTAGTGCTCCCCCAAGGGGACGGCCTGGCGGGCGTTGGCGGCCTCCAGCACGGTGTACCCGCACTGCCGAAGCACGCGGACCAACAGTTGCCGGACGTCCTCCTCATCCTCGACCACGAGAACGGTTTCCGTCCCGCCGGGCGAGGGGGCGGGCTCGCCCGGCTCGGGGGCCGGCTGGAGCGTCTCTTCGAGGGGCTCGTCGGTGCAAGGCAGGAAGATCCGGAAGGTGGTGCCCCTTCCCGGCTTGCTGTTTACCAGGATGTGCCCGCCGCTCTGTTGGACGATGCCGTAGCAGGTGGCCAGGCCCAGCCCGGTCCCTTCGCCGGCGGACTTGGTGGTGAAGAACGGCTCGAAGATGTGGCTCTTGAGCGCCTCGTCCATCCCCAGGCCGGTGTCGCGCACGGTCAGCGCCACGTACTGACCGGGCTCCAGCCCCCGGTGCCTCTCGGCGTAGGCCCGGCTCACGGCGGCATTGGCGGCTCGAATCGTGAGCTTTCCCCCGCCGGGCATCGCGTCCCGGGCGTTGACGGCGAGGTTGAGGATCAGCTCCTCGATCTGGCCTGGATCCGCCTTGACGTGCCACAGCTCCCGGCCGGGGCGGATCGCCAACTGCACGTCGTCCCCGAGGGTCCTTTGCAGCATGGACTCCATGGAGGAGACGATGCGGTCGACCCGGAGCACCTGCGGCCGGGTCACCTGTTTTCGCCCGAACGCGAGCAGCCGCCGGGTCAGGCCGGCGGCCCGCCGGGCGGCGGCGAGAATCGCCTGCACGTCCTCGGCGCGCTGGTCGGCGGCAAGGGACCCGGCCAGCATGTCGGCGTAGCCCTGGATGATGGCGAGCATGTTGTTGAAGTC
>CAZNSB010000448.1:0-4431 GCA_964575155.1 uncultured Planctomycetaceae bacterium
TCTCGTGGCTGACCGAATCGGCGGCCGAGGGCCTGGGGCTGGTCGTCCTGGGCACCGACGGCGCCGACCGGATCACCGTCTCACGGTCCGGAGGTTCCACCATCCTCATCACGCCGGCGGGCACCTACACCCTCTCCGACGCCTTTGCGAGCATCCAGCTCTACGGCTTCGGTGGGGATGACCTGCTGCTGAGCATCAGCGGGGTGGCCGAGGCCGTCTGGGGCGGGGCGGGCTTCGACAGCTTCTGGGCCGACTCGCTCGATCAGATCGGCGACGCCGACGCCGCCGAACTCGCCGCCCGCAGCGTCCACCAGGTCACCGAGTTCTACCAGCCCACGGCCCAGTACGTCTCCCTGGAGCTGGCCGGACAGGACATCGCGGACCCGGCGACCAACTTCCCCTACACGGACTATTGGGCTGACAACCCGCTGTTCACGGACGGCCCCCAATACAATGACGTCAGACAGGGGGGGGCCGGCGACTGCTACCTTGTAGCCGCCCTGTCCTCCCTGGCAGAGTCGGATCCGGGGATCATCGAGCAGATGATCGCCCCAATGGGCGATGGGACGTATGCAGTCCGTTTCTACGGGGGCGACGGCGAAACCTACGTCCGCGTGGACGGCGATCTGCCGCACATCTACTGGACGCCCGCTTACGCGAAGCCCTCGGCGGACGGCGAGCTGTGGGTGGCGCTGGCGGAGAAGGCCTACGCCCAGTTCCGCTACGGCCAGAATAGTTACGACTCGCTGGACGGCGGCTGGATGGACCCGGTGTACGCGCACATCACCGGCGCGTCGGCCACTCGGACGGGCACGTCGGGGCTCTCAGAGAGCGCCCTGGCCCAGTATATCGCCGAGAACCTCGAGGCCGGCCACGCCGTCAGCGCCGGGGCGTACTCCTCGGCGTCCACCCCGATCGTCTCCAGCCACGGCTATGCGATTATGTCCATCGACAACACGGGCGGCCAGTGGCAGGTGACGGTCTACAACCCCTGGGGCCAGGACGGCAGCCAGTGGGATGACAACTATTACGACGGCCTGCTGACGATCTCCATGAGCACGTTCCAGCAGAACTTCTCGGCCGTGTGCGTCAGCCTGGTCTGACGGGCCGGCCCGGAGGCGGAGAGCCGCCGCGGCGCGGCGGCGACATGAAGGATATGCAACTCAGGCGGGCGGACCCGAAGGTCCGCCCGCCTGATTGTCCTAGAGACACAGCTCTACACCTCTTTCGCCCGGGCCGGATCAGCACCGGCCGCGCAGTGGCGGGATCACCGATGGCGTCTGCGGCTTCGGAAGAACGCGCCGACACCACCAAGGAGCAACAGCGCCAGCGTCCCCGCCTCGGGGATGTTGTTGCCCATGAAGACCCTAGTGAGCTCCCCTTCGGCCACCACAATCTCGATTAAGGGGTTCCCGCCGGTCGTGGTGTTCATGGCTTCATCGACCCACGATGAGGCGGTGAAATACCAGTTTTCGAACCCGGCGGGGGGAGGCAGCTCCTCGGTCACCGTGTAGGTGCCCACGACGAGGTCGGGAACCGCGACCCATCCTTCGGAATTGGTCGTGACGACCGTGCTCGACCCGCCGGGGCCCTCCACGACGAAAGACCACCCGGCCAAAGTGGGTTCGACCCCAGGATTGCCACGGAGCCCGTTCTCGTCGACGTCCTTGAACTTCCAGATCTCGAGGCTGCCGCGAATGATCTCTTTCGAATCCGGCACGGGGATGAAGGCGGTGCCGGAGGCCAGGCCGGTGTTCCACATGGCGTTGAATTCGCCCGTCTGCGAATCGGCCTTGCCGTCCTTGCTGTAGAAGCTGCCGTCCATCGGAAGGCGATCGCTGTCGAAGCAGATGCTCGTGTTCAGGGTGGTCAGGCCGTCGAACTTCACGCCGTAGATCGAGTCCGGCATGTACGGGTTGGAGGGCTGGCTGCTGCTCCAGGTCCCGATGGAGTAGTTCGTCGACGGCTGCCCGTCGATCTGCACGTTCCAGATGTTGGCCGAGGTGAAGATGTCCGTGTCCGGTTCCGTCCCGTCGCTGACCTGGAGAATGAAGTGGCTGAGGGCGCCCGAGGGCACGTTCGCCGTGTAGCAGTAGTGCACGGTCCCGTCGGCCTGAGTGATGTCCCACGCCAGCGAGGTCTCACCCGACTGCCAGCCGCCCGTAGCGTCGATCCCTTCGGCTTTCGGGTAGTAGATCGTGCCACTCATCGGGTCCGCCAGGGCCACATTTGCGATCACCAGAGCGAGAGCCGTCACAGTGATAGTGCTGAGCTTCAACATTGTGCTTCTCCTTTTCTTTTTGAGCCGAGCGAGTCGGCTGTTTGGGGGACGAGGCCTGCCCGTCCCGCGAACACCAAGCGTTTCACTGGATCCAAACCTTGACAACCCAACGTATCCTTCTGAGCGGAAGGACCTCCGTTTGAGCCAACAGAAAGCAGCGCATCCTTCTGAGCCGAAGGACCTCCGTTTGAGCTAACAGAGAGCAGCGTGCCCTTCTGAGCGGAAGGACCTCCTTGCCGTCCAAAGAATCCATTGTCCAAGCGACAAGCGAAGGGCGAATCATACTTGAGCAAGCGAGCTGAACCGAAAACATCTCGATCCATCACAAGAAGCTTCATTGATCTCTTACTCCTTTCCTCTCCGTCCGAGTCCACTTTCCAACAGACTCCTCCCCGAGTATGTGTAATCGCCCCAGCCGGGCATTCCGGCCGGGAGTCGTTTCCAATGCGCCCCGGGCTTCGGGGCGCCCGGCCCCCGCGGCGGGCGAGGCGTTGGCAGCAGAGTTCGCCCGGCACCGCGCCTTCGGCGGGTCCGCCGAGCAAGAGCTGCCAGCGTGAACGTGCGTTGGGCGACATCCACAATCTCCTCGCGGTGTCTCCGTGCCATCGCGTCTTCGGCGCGCCGGAGACGAGCCTATGCGGCACGTCGGGGGCTTCCGTCTTGCGGAACGGTCGACTTCTTGAGCCGAAGGGCCAAGACCACCGAACCCATCCCCAGCAGGACGAGGCAGCCCGGCTCGGGGACAGCATCCAGGTTCTTGTCCTTGCTGATGATGTAGGTCTCGCCTTCGTCCAGGGTGATGTCCCACTGGAAGGCCCACGTGAGGTTGCCGCTGTGGAGCGGTCCGGCGGTGTCGTCGAGGTCGTCGGCGGTGGCATTGTTCAGGCCGGCGAGGGTGTCGTCGTAGAAGCCCGCCTCGCAGTGGTCGGGCATCCACGTCACGACCGTCTCGGAGAGGGTCGACCCGCCGTCGGACTGAACGGCCGTGTTGCCGCCGCGAATCTCGACGGACTCATCCGCCGGGTCGCCGTTCAGGTCGAAGTCGACGTACTGGAAGAAATGGAGGTCAAGTGTCTGCGTGCCGGTGTTCTGGATTGCGATGACCTCGGCCAGATCCGAGGCCCCGCTCCCGGCGGGCCCGCCGGTCAACACGAAATCCAGGGCGATGGTCAAGCCCGTGCCCGCGTATCGGACAGCGAGCCGTTCGTACCCTGTGTCCCAGTCGCCGTCGGACGTCTTGTGGGTCGCCGGGCCGAGCGTGTCGATGGAACTCTCCGGCCCGGAGTCCCCGATGCGGTACCAGAACCATTGTTTCGCCAGATGGTCGACGCCGTCGACGGTCCACCGCACGAGCCCGTCCTGGGAGTCCAGGTCAAACTGGGCCGTGGAGTTGAGGTCTTCGAGGAGGACGTCCCCAGAAGCCGGCGAGAGGGCGAGAAACTGTAGACAGACACACACCAAGCCGAGCCGAGCATACTTCGTGCACATCACCTGTCTCCTTCCAACGCATAGCGCTGGAGAGCCCGAGCGAGCCACCAAGCGAGCCCGAGCGGTCCACCTTGTTGAGCCCGAGCAACCAAGCAATGAGCCCGAGCACTAACCCATGAGCCCGATACAGACACTACAACTTGTCACGACAAGGCTGGTGAAACAGGTGAGCACCCCGCTTCACTCAGCGCTCCTCCGGCAACAATGAGCGCGTGAGCAAAACTTCCTAAGGCGAATTCTTCCTCACAGCATAAGCGAGCTTACTCTGCCAAGCACCCAATACTCTAGGCGCCTTTCCAGTTCCTGTCAAGGAAAAAATCCCTTCATCGTCGAATTTTTTCTCAGACGTGTTTCCATCGACAGGCCCGCAGACACGGGAATCCGAGCAACCGGCCTTACACAAAATCGTCGTTACGGCACGGGCCTTCGCGCCTTTCCCGCCGCGGCAGAGACTCGGCACAACATCCTCCAGAACGAGGCTCTGTCTGAGAACTCAGTTTCTCGGGTGGCACGGCTTGCTTGTCAAGCCGTGTTGCCTCCAGAACACAGGTTGCAGGCAACCTGTGCCACCCTCAGAATGAGGTCGTCGGGTCTTTTCAGACAGAGCCTAATACTACAACGCTACGAAAGCTCAAGAAAACTCAGGCGGCGAGCCGATGGCG
>CAZNSB010000449.1:0-4425 GCA_964575155.1 uncultured Planctomycetaceae bacterium
CTACGAGTGGGCCAAGTGGCGCCGCAACGGCGACGGCGACCGGAACGTGTACTACGCCGGCGACCACCGCCGGATGTACCGCAGCGACGCCGGCCACTGCCCCCGCCCGCCCGACCTCTTCGCCGCCCTCGAGGCCAACGGCGAGAAAGCGATCGTCATCCCCCACCACACCGCCCACCACGGAAACTTCTGCGACTTCAAGGACCACGACCGGGTGCGCGAGCGGCTGATCGAGATCTTCCAGTGCCGCGGGAGCTACGAGTGCGACGAGGCCGAGGGCAACCCCGTGCCCGAGCGCGACACCGCCCCGCCGGTGCCGGCGGGATACGTCGTCCGGGCGCTGAAGCTGGGCTGGCGGGTGGGCTTCACCGCCGGCGGGGACGACCACACCGGCCACGCGGGGACGGACTACGTGATTCCGCGCGGCCCGGGGCGGCTGGCCTACCCGGCCGGGCTGATGTGCGTGCCGGCCGGGGAGCTGACCCGCCAGGCCGTCTTCGGCGCGATGTGGGACCGGCGCGTGGTCGCCACGACCGGGGCGCGGATGCTGCTGGACTGCGCCGTGAACGGTCGGCCGATGGGCTCGGAGCTGTCGGCGGCGGCCGATCCGGAGCTGGGGCGAGTCCGGCGGATCGAGGTGAGCTTCCACGGCACCGCCCCGGTCGAGCGGATCGACGTCATCCGCAACGGCGAGGTCGTCCACGCCGACTCGCCCGGCGGGCTGGACTGCACGCTCGGATGGGCCGACGCCGCCGCCCTCGCCGACGTCCTCCTGCCGCCGGCGAAGTTCGCCGACCGCCCCTTCTGCTTCTACTACGTCCGCGTCCTCCAGGCCGACGGCCAGGTCGCCTGGGCCTCGCCCACCTGGATCGAGCCGTGAACCCCGCCGGCGCCGGAGGCGGCCTTTGACTTGGCGCGGCCGCGGGGGCGCGCGACAATGGTCCTGAAGGTTCGGGCGGTCGGACGAGGAGAATACCATGAGACAATACAGGATGGTCCGGTTCGCGGCTTGGCTCATCGTCTGCGGCAGCTCGGTCGCCTGCGCCGAGCGCGCCGGGCTGCCGACGGAGGGGCTGGTGGCGGCCTGGTCGGCAGGGGGCGACGCGAGAGACAGCGCCGCCGACAGCCACGGCCAGCCTCGCAGCGTCAAGTACACCTCCGACCGCACCGGCAACGCCCGAAGCGCGTTCGACTTCGACGGCAGGAGCGGCTACGTCCGCGTGCCCGACAGCGACGCGCTGGACACCGACGACGCCTTCACCGTCGCCGCCTGGGTCAGGCCCCGAGCCTACGCCGACCGCGACGGGCACGAGAGCATCATCGTGGCCAAGTACGACCACCACCTCGTCCAGAAGGGCGATTACCTGCTGATGCTCCGGTCGGGGGGGGTGTTCCACTTCGCCGTCTGCTGCTTCGACGAGAAATGGGTCGGCGACAGCCTGAACGCCGAGTCGCCCGTCCCCAAGGGCGAGTGGACGCACCTGGCGGCCACCTTCGACGAAGGGGAGATGCGGGTGTACGTCAACGGCAGGCTGGAGGCGACCAAGCTCTCCGCCAAGGTCCGCCACACCAGCCGGAAGGAGTATCCCCACGACGACGTGTACATCGGCGCGCTGTGGATGAACAAGCACAACTTCAACGGCGGCATCGACGAGGTGGCGATATGGAACCGGGCCCTGCCGGCCCGCCAGGTCCGTCAGGCCTGCGACGCCCCGTGCGCCCCGCCGGCGCGGGCGATACCCGTCAAGCCCGGCGTCAAGGGCGAGCTGCCGCGGGCCGGGCTGGTGGCCTTCTGGCCGGGGGAGGGCTCCCGCCGCGACGCCGTCGGAGCCAACCACGCCAAGACCTACGAGAGCGTCGGCTACTGCCGCGACCGCCACCGCCACCCGAAGGGCGCCTTCGAGTTCGACGGGCGGACGGGGTTCCTCATCGTGCCCGACCGCCCCGAGCTGGACACCGATCGGGCGTTCACGCTGACCGCCTGGATCAAGCCCCGGGCGTACGTGGACGAGACCGGGCTGCGCTGTAACATCGTGGTCAAGTGGTTCTCCTCCCCGATCCGCGGGGACTATGGGCTGGCTCTCAACGCCCGGGGGGCGCTGCGCCTGACCGTCTCGCACAGCGACAGGAAGTTCGTCGCGGACTCGATCGAATCGGAGACGGTCATCCCCAAGAACAGGTGGACGCACGTGGCCGCCACCTTCGATGCCGGGCGGATGAAGCTTTACATCCGCGGCCGCCTGGAGGCGGAGAAGACCTCCAAGACGGTCACCCGCACCAACCGCACCGAATACGCCCGCGACGACGTCACCATCGGGGGGCTGTGGAACGACTGCTACAACTTCGACGGCGCCATCGACGAGGTGGGGATCTGGAGCCGCGCACTCTCGCCCGACGAGGTCCGCCGGGTCCGCGACGTGAGTGCGGCGGCCCCCCGCCCGGCCAAGGCCCGGCTGCCGAAGAAGGGCCTCGTCGCCCACTGGGCCGGCGACGGCGACACCGCCAGCCGGACCGGAAGACATCACGGCAAGGGGGTGGACCTGGCGTACACGGCCGACCGTCACGGCCGGGCGGGCCGGGCCTTCGCCTTCAACGGCAAGAAGGGCTTCATCCGGATCCCCGACAGCGACGAGCTGGACACCGACGAGGCCTTCACCGTGGCCGCGTGGATCGCGCCGCAGGCGTATCAGGACGTGTTCGACTTCCCCGGCATGATCGTGGCCAAGTCCGGCAACATGGCCCGGTCCGGCGACTTCATCCTGGGCTTCTGGCTGGGGGGCCGCGTGCGGCTGACGGTCGCCGGCGACGGCGACAGCCACGCCCAAGACCGCCTTCTTTCCACGCGCCGCGTGCCGCTGGGCAAGTGGACGCACGTGGCGGCGACGTTCGACCGCGGGCGGATGAGGCTGTACCTGGACGGCAAGCTCGACGGGAGCAAGGCCTCGGCCACGGTCAGGTGCACCGACCGCCGGGAGTACGAACACGACGACGTCATCATCGGCGCCACGTGCAACGACCGCCACAGCTTCCACGGCGGCATCGACGACGTGGCCATCTGGAACCGCCCCCTGAGCGCCGAGGAGGTCCGCGGGCTTTGCGGGAACTAGTGTTCCGTCAAGATCGTACTTTGGGGAGCCACGGCTGCGCCTTTTGCAGCCGTGGCACCCTGGAGGCCCGGCACGGCTGCACACAGCGCAGCCGTGGCACCCGGCGCCCGGCCAGACGGGCGGCCGCCGTATCATGCAGACGAAAGGATACGTCATGAAGCATGCGGGCATCCTGCTCATCGGTTGCGCGATTTCCTGCGCCGCCCCGCCCGCGCCGCCGCCGGCCAGCGAGCCCGACGTGGTCACGCCCGAGGCCAAGGGCCAGACCGATCCGGTGCCCCACGGCGGGGACGCGGCGGACGACCCGGCCATCTGGGTCCACCCCACCGACCCCGCCAGGAGCCTGATCCTCGGCACCGACAAGCGGGGCGGGCTGTGCGTCTATGACATGGAGGGCAAGCTCCGCCAGACCGTCGCCGGCGAGGCCCGCCCGAACAACGTGGACGTGCTGTACGGTTTCCGACTGGGCAGGCGGCGGGTGGACCTGGCGTTGGCGACCGTCCGCTCGCGGGAGGCGGCGGGGGTGAAGGCGTGGGTCATCGACGAGAAGACATGCAGGCTCTCGGACGTGACGGCGGGGGGGACGATGGCGGTCTTCGGCGGCGGCGTGCCCTACGGCATCTGCTGCTACCGCAGCGCCAAGACGGGCAAGGCGTACTTCTTCGTCACCGGCAAGTCCGGGCGGATCGAGCAGCACGCCCTCCTCGACGCCGGCGGCGGCCGCGTCAAGGGCGACAGGGTCCGCACGCTGAAGGTCTCCTCCGTCGTCGAGGGCTGCGTCGCCGACGAGGAGCTGGGCCGGGTCTACGTCGCCGAGGAGAACCTCGGCATCTGGAGGTTCCCCGCCGAACCCGATGCCGGCGCCGACGGCAAGCTGGTCGCCAGGGTCGGCGAGCACGGGCTGGCCGCCGACGTGGAGGGCGTGACGCTCTACTGCGCCTCCGGCGGGAAGGGCTACCTCATCGCCTCCAGCCAGAGCAGCGACACCTTCAAGGTCTATGCCCGCGGGGGCGACAACCGCTACGTGCTGACCATCGACCCCCAGGCCGGCAAGATCGACGACGTCAGCCACACCGACGGCATCGCCGTGACGAACCGCCCGACGTCGAAGCAGTTCCCCGCCGGCGTGCTGGTCGTCCAGGACGACGACAACGCCGGGGGGAACCAGAACTTCAAGCTCTACGACTGGCGCGACGTCGCCGGGCGCCGGCTGCGGATCGACACCAGGTTCTCTCGGCGTGCGATTTCCAGATGACGGCGGGTGGCGGGTGGCACGGCTTGCTTGTGTTTCCGGTATAGAGATGGGTTACAGGTAGTG
>CAZNSB010000450.1:0-1876 GCA_964575155.1 uncultured Planctomycetaceae bacterium
GCCTCGTCGTCCCCCGGTTCGTGCTCGAGGAGATCCAGGAGATCGCCGACTCTTCCGACAAGCTGAAGCGCAACCGCGGTCGGCGGGGGCTGGACATGCTCAACCGGCTCCGCAGCAACGAGAAGATCCACATCGAGCTGATGGACCTCCACGTCCAGGCCGTCGAGGACGCCGACGACGTCGACCAGAAGCTGGTGGCGCTCGCCCAGCACCTGGACGGGCGGATCGTGACCAACGACTACAACCTGAACAAGATTTGCCGGCTGCGTGGCGTGGACGTGATCAACATCAACGACTTGGCCAACGCACTCAAGCCGGTCGTCCTCCCGGGGGAGACCGTCACGGTCAAGATCCTCAAGCCCGGCGAGGAGATGGGCCAGGGCGTGGGGTACCTCGACGACGGCACCATGGTCGTCGCCGAGCAGGGGCGCGACCACATCGGGCGGGAGCTGACCATCGTGGTCACCAGCGTGCTTCAGACGGCCGCCGGGCGGATGATCTTCGGCCGGCCGGACGGCGGCCAGCCCGGGCCCACCCGCCCCCGGCGGTCGTGAGAGCAGGCATTGCGCGCTTCCCTGGCGGGTGCCCCGGGGGCGCGCACGGCTGCACACAACGCAGCCGTGGCACCCGTGGATTCAAACTTGACGCAACACCACGCCCCATGCCGCTCACCGCCCGCCGGCGACGGCGGAGGCGATGGCGTGGGTCCGGATGTGGCTGATGGAGATGAGGATCTCGCCGAGCGCCTTCTCCTCGGCGATCCGGCGGCACTCGCCGGCGAGTCTGACCCGGGGCTGCCCGGAGGGCTCGTTGAGGACCTCGATGTCCGTCCAGTTGATCCCCCCCCGCCACCCGGTGCCCAGCACCTTCAGCACCGCCTCCTTGGCCGCAAACCGCCCCGCCAGGTGCTCCAGCTCCCGCTTCTTGCCCAGGCAGTACGCCAGCTCCGCCGGCGTGAAGACACGCTTGAGGAACCGCTGCCCGTAGCGCTCGATCAGCTCGCCCAGCCGGCCGCAGTCCACCAAGTCCACCCCGTGTGCCATCACGCTCATGGCAGGGATGGTATCGCCTGAGCCCGCCGCGGTAAAGCCCCCTCCGGGCGGGAGCCTCACTCCCCGTCGATCCGCCGGCGGATCTCCGGCGGCAGGAAGGCCTCCTCGACCTCGCTGCGCCCCTTCAGGGCGGCGGCGACGACGGCGATCCGGTCGGCGACGGAAGCGGCCGGGTCCAGGAACAGCATCTCCCTGCCCGCCACCCGCACCAGCGCGCCGCCGGGGTGCTCGTCGGCGCCGGCGGGTGCCCGGCGAATCACGATGCCCGCCCCCTCCGCCAGGTCCAGCAGGGCGCGCAACTGGGCGTATTCGTCCACCGGCCGATCCCGCTCCAGAACTGCCCTTAAGTTTATCACCGGCGGGACCGATAATCTTAAGGCGGAAAGGAAAAGATCCCGTCTGGCTGTGTCCCTGGGAGCCGCTGCGTCCGAAAGGCAAAGCCGTGCCCGCCCGCGCAACCCGTCGCAACTCCCCGGCCGAGCGGAAGCTCCGGAAGGAGCTCGAGAGCCTGCGCGCGCAGTTGCTGGAGGCGCAGCGTCTGGCCTCGGTGGGGACGGTGGCGGCGATGGTGGTTCACGAGTTCAACAACATCCTCATGCCGATTCAGAACTTCGCCGCCCGGGCCCTGGACGCCGACGAGGCGACGCGCCAGCAGGCCGCTCGCCGCGTCCAGGAGGCCGCCGCCCGCGCCGACGCCATCTGCCGGGCGCTGCTGGGCCTGGCCGGGCCCGCGGGGCGGGTGCGGAAGACCGTGGGCGTCGGCCAGCTCGTCCGCGAGACGCTGGCGGCGATGGGGCGGGACCCGGCCAAGGACGGGAGCCGGG
>CAZNSB010000450.1:1886-4424 GCA_964575155.1 uncultured Planctomycetaceae bacterium
GGATCCGGGTGCTGCTGGAGGTGCCGGGCAGGCTCAGCGTCAGGACCCGCCCCGTGGAGTTGAAGCAGGTCCTGCTGAACCTGCTGCTGAACGCCCGGGCGGCGGTCCTGGCAAAGGACCGGGGGCGGAACATCCGCGTCCGGGCCAAGCGCCGGAACGGGCAGGTGCTGCTGAGCGTGGCCGACACCGGCACGGGAATCCCCCGCCGCATCCGCCGCCGGATCTTCGAGCCGTTCTTCACCACCCGCGCCGGCAACGGCAGCGGGCTGGGCCTGGGGGTGTGCCGGCTGCTGGTGGAGGGCTTCCACGGCCGGCTGACCGTGCGGAGCCAGGAGGGCAAGGGAAGCTGCTTCACCGTGGCCCTTCCCGCCAGCGGCAAGGCGACCGCCCCCGCCCGCTCCGCCGCCAAGGCCCTGGCCAGGTCGGCGTAGGAAACGCATCCCCTTCGCGGAACCCCGTTGCCAGTTGGAGGGCCCGGCGGGCCTTTTCGCATGAGGCCGCGCGCCCGGGCCCCCTCACCGCTGGTAGATGGGCAGTTGGCGGTAGCTGACGGTCATGGACAGGACGCCCATGGCGGTGGAATAGCAGCTCCCGGCGGTGGCCTCGGCGGCCGAGCCCTTCGGCCAGGAGCCGTCCTTGGCCTGGAACTTGAACATCATCTCGTACATGTGGGGGGCGAACTTCTCCCAGTGCTTCCCTCCGAGCTGGAACATCCCCTGGGAGCTGTAGTAGAGGCTGTAGTAGAAGTACCCCCCGCCGTAGCTTCGGGGCAGGTGGGCGAGGACGAAGTCGCCGGCGGAGAGGGCCTCGGGGCAGCGGTGGCGCCCGCACAGCTCGAGGCAGAGCAGGGCCACGGCCGTGCGGGCCAGCCCGGGCGCCCCGCCGGGCTGGTAGGCGAAGCCCACGCCGGTTCCGGGCGGGGGCTTTACGGTCTTCTTGGTCTTGGGGTTGGTCCACTTGGCGGCCCGGCATCGGAGGACGAATGCGACGGCGTCGTTGATGGCCTTCTTGGGGATCTGGGCGCCGTTGTTCCGGGCCGAACGCAGCGACATGAGCTGCCACCCGGTCAGCGAGATGTCGCTGTCGCGGCTCTGGGGCTGGTACCGCCACCCGCCCTGGAAGGCGGGTGCCTTCTTGACCTGCTGGGCCGTCAGGATCAGCCGGACCGCGTGCGACAGGCCCTTGTCCAGCCGCTGCTGCCGCTTGCGGTCCACCATCCCCGAGACCTCCGAGAGCATCAGCGCGCTCATGCCGTGGACATACATGGGCCCGTGGGTGGTGGTGCCGGCGATCAGCCCGTTGGGCTTCTGGCAGGCGAGGACGAAGTCGATGCCCTTGTTGATGGCGTCTCCGTAGGGCCCGGTGCCGGGGGTGTATCCCTTGGCGAGGAAGGCCATGACGGCCAGGGAGGCGACCGCCGGGCTCTTGCCCATCCCCCCGGGCCAGTAGCCCTCCTTGTGCTGGGCCTTCCCCAGGTAGGCCAGGGCCTTGTCCACGCTGGCGTCGATCTTCTGGTTGTACTTGGTGGCCAGCGCGGCGACGGCCTCGTCGGCGCCGGTCGGGGGCGTCGGCGGGAGCAGCAGCAGCCCGGCCAGGACCACAGTCATGATGGCGCAAGCTGGCGGTCGCATGGTCCCGTCCTCCTCACCGATTCCCGCCGGGGCGGCGCCCGACGGTCATCGCCAGGACACTCGTGGCGGTGGCGTAGCAGGTGCCGGCGGGCCTCTCGCCCCGGCAGATGGTCATCCAGGATCCGTTCGGCAGTTGTGCGTTCAGGAGCATCTCGTAGAGATGAGGGGCGTAGGTGGCCCAGTACTTCCCGCCGACCCGGCGCATGCCCGAGGCGGCGGAGAAGAGGGCGCAGCAGAACTCGTATCTGCGGATCGTCTTGGGCATGTGCGCGAGGATCCAGTTACCGCCCTCGATCACCTGGGCGCAGCGGCCCTTGCCGCACAGCGCCAGGCACAGCAGGGCCGTGCCCGTCCGGCCGATCGTCGTTTGCTTCCCCGCCGGCGTGTAGCCGAAGCCCACGCCGCTTGGGGGCGCGGCGGGCTTGCCCGTCCGGGGGTCCACCCGAAGGCGTTCGCGGCAGCGGAGCACGTAGGCGGCCGCGTCCTCGAAGGCCTCCCTCGGAACCCGGGCCCCCGCGCTCCGGGCCGACCAGAGCGCCATCACCTGCCAGCCGGTCACGGAAATATCGCTGTCCGTGCTGGAGGGCCGGTACCGCCAGCCGCCGCGGTGCACGGCGGGCTTCTTGAGCTGCTGAGCCGACAGGATCAGGCGGACCGCGCGCGCCAGGGCCTGGTCGATCTGCTCTCTCTGCGGCCGGCCGACCATGCGGGAGGCCCGCGACAGCATCAGCGTGGCGATGGCGTGCTGGTACATCAGCGCGTACTCGCCCCGCGCCAACAGGCCGTCGGGCCTCTGACAGGTCAGGACGAAGTCGATTCCCTTACGGATGACCTTGCCGTGGGGCGCGCCGGTGGGGGAGTGCCCGGCGACGACCAAGGCCATCACGGCCAGGGAAGACACCCCGGG
>CAZNSB010000451.1:0-2863 GCA_964575155.1 uncultured Planctomycetaceae bacterium
CGCTCCAGATGCACGGGGGCGGGCACGAGCGCGGCATGCGGAGCGGGACGCTGAACGTTCCCGGGATCGTCGGCCTGGCCGCCGCGGCCGATCTCTGCGGGCGGGAGATGCCCGCCGAGGCCCGCCGGCTGACGGCGCTGCGCGACCGGCTGCACCGGGGCATCGCCGCCGCGCTGGACTACGTCAAGCTCAACGGGCACCCCACCCGGCGCCTCCCCAACACCCTCAACCTCTCCTTCGGGTACGTCGAGGGCGAGTCGCTGATGATGAAGATGCCCGAGCTGGCCGTCTCCTCCGGGTCGGCCTGCACCAGCGCCTCCCTCGAGCCCAGCTTTGTCCTCAAGGCCCTGGGCGTCGGCGACGACCTCGCCCACGGCTCCGTCCGATTCTCCCTGGGCAGGTTCAACACCGAAGAGCAGATCGACTACGCGATCGGCCGGGTGGTCTCGGCCGTGAAGGCCCTCCGCGAACTCTCACCCCTCTACGAGATGGCCCGCGAGGGCGTGGACCTCAAGGCGGTCAAGTGGCAGGATGAGCATCCGGCGGCCGCCGCCCCCGGCGAGCGGAAGAAAGCCCGGCAGCTCAAGCAAGGAAACAGCCCGTGAACTACTCCGAGAAACTCCTGGACCATTTCAACCACCCCAGAAACATGGGGTCGCTCGACAAGGACGACCCCCACGTCGGCACCGGCGTCGTCGGCTCGCCGGAGTGCGGCGACGTGATGAAGCTCCAGATCAGGGTGGACGAGGGGACCATCACGGACGCGCGGTTCAAGACGTTCGGCTGCGGGGCGGCGATCGCCTCCAGCTCGCTGGCGACGGAGTGGCTCAAGGGCCGCACCCTCCAACAGGCCGAGGGATTGCAGAACACCCAACTCGCCGACGAGCTGGCCCTCCCGCCGGTGAAGGTGCACTGCTCCGTCCTCGCCGAGGGCGCCGTCAAGGCCGCCATCGAGGACTGGAAGCAGAAGCACGGGTTGGCCGGCGAGGCCCCGGCCGAGCTGGGCGTTTCTTCCTGCGAGGTCTGCCCGACGCGGGAGACCTGCGGCCCGGTCAGGGCCGTCGAGGGCGAGAACGGGCGCGGGGAGCTCAAGCCCCTCCCGGCCGCCGCGCCGCAGGAGAAGCCGGACCCCCGGCTGATCGGGCTCCGCGCGGAGGCCGGGCGAATCCTCAAGCAGCTCGACGAGGCCCGTCCCGACGGGGGCGGGGGCCTCGGCGAGCACGAGCGGCGAATGCTCGACATGGCCGTGGCCATGCTGCGCGCCAGCCTGGACCGTGACGACCCCGACCAGATCCTCCTGGCCATCGACATGGTCAACGAGGCCTCCGAGCCCCTGGCCGAGACCCGCCGCAGCGAGGGCCGACCGGGGGCCGATCGACGATGAGGAACCCACCATGCCCACCTACAAGGTCACGTTCGCCCCTGCCGGCGTGACGGTGGAGGTCGATCCGGGGCACTATCCCTTCGGCCGGGAGGGCGAGCCGGGCAGCCTGCTGGACATCGCGCTGGCCCACGGGGTCGAGCTGGACCACGCCTGCGGCGGGACGGGCGTGTGCGGCACCTGCCACGTGATCGTCGAGGCGGGGATGGAGAACCTCTCCGACGCCACCGAGGACGAGCTGGACACCGTCGAGCAGCAGCCCGGGAACACCCCCGACTCGCGCCTCGCCTGCCAGGCGGTCGTCCGCGGCGACGTCACCGTTCGCATCCCCCCCTGACGCCCCCGGCCGGCCGCCCCGGCGGCAGCCCGTACCACCTCCGCAGCACCCTCTCGCAGCGCAGCAGGAGGTTCGGTACCCGGTTGCCGCTGCCTGTCCCGGCGGGTATGTTCGTGCCCGGCAAGGGCGCAGGGGGACGGGCTGGTTTTCGGCGTTGTTCGCCGGAAAGCTGCCTGTCCCCGCCCGACCAGCGGCGCGAGGGGACTGGCTGGTTTCCGGCGCTGTCTGCCGGAAAGCTGCCTGTCCCCGCCCGAGGCTGGAAATGTCCGACGAGCCGACCATCCTGATCACGGCCGCCGAGGCCAGCGCCGACGCCCACGCGGGCGCGCTGATCGAGTCGCTGCGTGCCCGGCTGGGTGGGGCGCGGTTCGTGGGGATCGGCGGGGAGCAGATGGCCTCCGCCGGTTGCGAGCTGATCGCCGAGACGGTGGGGCGGTCGGCCATGACGACCGGGGCCTTTCGGCAGCTCTTCTACTACGGGCGGGTCATCCGCCGGGTGGCGCGCGCGATGGACGAGTCGCGTCCGGCGGTGCACGTGCCGGTGGACTCCCCGGCGTTGAACTGGCACCTGGCGAGGGCGGCGCGGCGGCGGGGGGTCCCGGTGGCCTACTACATCGCCCCGCAGGTCTGGGCCTGGGCGCCGTGGCGTGTGCGCAAGCTCCACCGGCTGACCGACGTGGTGGCGTGCATCCTCCCGTTCGAGGAGCAGTACCTCCGCGCCCGCGGCGTGAACGCGCATTACGTCGGGCATCCGCTCTTCGACCGGCTTCCCGCGCCGGACCTGCCGGACCTGTCGGCCGCCGCCCAGAGCGGGCGGTGGCGGATCGCGCTGCTTCCGGGGAGCAGGACCTCGGAGATTGCCGCCCACGCCCCGGCCCTGGTGGAGGTGATGGAGGGGCTGTCGCGGCGGTTCGGGCGGGCGGAGTTCACCTTCGCCGCGCTCAACGAAGCCGCCGCCGAGGCCATCCGACGGGCCGCCCGGCGCCCCGACCTGCCCATCGAGGTCGGCGACGCCGCCGCAGTGCTCGCCCGGTCCCACTTCGCCTTCACCGCCAGCGGGACGGCCACGCTCCTGGCGGGGCACTTCGGCGTGCCCATGGTCGTCTTCTACCGCGTCAGCCGGTGCGGATACGCCCTGCTGGGGC
>CAZNSB010000451.1:2873-4409 GCA_964575155.1 uncultured Planctomycetaceae bacterium
CGCCGGGCAGATCCTTCGCCGCGCAGAAGGGATGCTCCGGGACGTCCCCGGCCTCGAGCGCCTGCGGCGGCGGCTGCTGGAGGTGGTCGCGCCCCTCCGCGTGCACCCGCCGGCGAGCGCCGCCGACAACGTCGCCGAGCTCGTCGTCCGCGCCATGCGGCTGTAGGAAAGATCCCCGGGATGTTTTTGTTTTGGTAGACGTAGAAAACATCCCTGGGATGGTTTTTGCCTTGTCGCGGGAAAAAGGGCCGGGCTGAACCCTCGCAATTCAGCCGGCCCTTGTTGCTGCTCCGAAGGCCGTCCGAGCGACCTTCAGAGTCTGCTTCGGCGTCCGCGCGCCGATTCCCCATATGTCTCCCTCCGCCCAGGACTGCTTCCACCTCCAAGTCCGGGCGGATGCCCGTCTGCACCCGGCCGGCCGGGAAGGTTTCCGGCCGGGCCGACGACTACCAGGGCGAAGGGCAGATCGCCATGTGTCAGAGTCAACGTTCGGGCGATACTTCTCACCCCTCCAGGCTGCACGGGGCGTGCCAGAGTCGGCGGCGGGGCGGGCTGTATCGGTTAGTCACCTTGGGAAAGGGGGTTGCGGCACGGAAAGAACTTCCCGTCCTCCCGCGATCGCCGGACCGCCGGGCATTTCGGGGAATATTCCCCATTCGGGCGCGGAATATTCCCCACGGCGGGAGCCCGCGCTCTTACGTAACCTCCGCCCCGGGAGGCACTTCCCCGTCCGTCGTGAGAATCACCACCTGCCGCTGACCGCCCTCGTCCCAAACGGCCGCCAGGAGCATCCCGTTCGACTCCAGGCCGCGCATCTTACGAGGCTCCAGGTTCGTCACCACCACCACGTTCTTGCCCGCCAGCGAGTCCGGCCGGCAGTACGGCTTCAGCCCCGCGATGATCCGCCGCTGCTCCGTGCCGAGGTCGATGTCCATCACGATCAGCTTGTCGGCGTTGGGGTGGTCGCTGACCTGGGTGACCTTGGCGACGCGAATGTCCAGCTTCAGGAAATCGTCGAAGGTGATGGTCGGCTTGGTCTGTTCGCTCATGTCTGACTCCTTGCCCGTGGCCTGTCCGGGGGCAGGGAGTCTACCGTCGCCGGGCGGGCGAAGCAAGTGCGGCTTGTGGGGCGGGGCGGCGGCGGGCTAGAATCTTGCAGTCGCCCGCGGCGGGACGAATGTCCGGAGAGGATGGTCCATGAGCGTATGCCCGTACAAGTTCGAGCCTGTCTACAAGGAGAAGATATGGGGCGGGTGGGCGCTGGAGCGGCTCTTCGGGCGCCGGCTGTGGCGGGGGACCAGGATCGGCGAGGTCTGGACCCTGGCCGACCTGGCCGACGGCGAGTCGGTGGTGGCCGGCGGGGCGGACGCGGGCAAGAAGCTCGGCGACCTGCTGAAGGAAAAGGGCCGGGAGATCCTCGGGCGGGCGCGCCCGCTCCCGGACGGGCGGTTCCCGCTGCTGCTGAAGCTGCTGTCGGCCAACGACGTCCTGAGCCTCCAGGTGCACCCGGACGAGCGTGCCGCCGCAGAGCTGGGC
>CAZNSB010000452.1:0-4400 GCA_964575155.1 uncultured Planctomycetaceae bacterium
TTTGGACGACAAGCTTGTGATAGAAGAAAACCTGACCGCCGGCCCGGCCGGCTCGGGCCTGGCCTTGGGCTCGCCGGCCGGTTTCGAAGGCTCAGGCACCTGCTGCGGCCTCACCGGGCGGGAAGTCGCCCCCCCCGCAGGCGTCTGCGCCGACTTCGCCGGGCGGGTCTCCGCCGACGCGGGCGCGCCCTTCTCCTGTCCCGAGGGCGCCTCCCCGTCGCCGCTGGCCTTGGTCGAGTCGGACGTGGCGGCATAAACCACGCCGTCGCCGGCGACCAGCACCCGCGAGATCTCCGCCTCCGCGGCGTCGTAGATGACCCGGGAGGCCTTCCGCGCCGGATCGATCTCGATGACCAGCCCGTTCTCTCCGGTGCCGGCGTACAGCCTGCCGTCCGCGGCCCCCGCCAGCGAGAGCAGGTTTTCGTCGTCGCTGTCGTAGAGGACCGCGGCCTTGGGCTTGGCGCCGCCGGTGAGGTGGTAGAGCTTGCCCTCGGCACCGGTGGCGACGTACAGGGACTTCTTCGGGCCGGGAACGATCGCCCACACGAACGTGACCGACTTGTCGGACCAGAGCGTCTTGACCCTGCCCTCGCCGTCGATCTCGTACACGCCGGCCTTCTTTCCGGAGGTGCCGGCGAGCAGCCGGCCCTCCACGTGGCGCAGCACCCGGACCAGGACGCCCGGCAGCTCCGCCAGCCGGATGAGCTTCTTCCGCTCCACCCGGTACACCGTCGCGGCGGGCGCCGCCGCCACGTACACCCGCCCCTTGGGGTCCACGGCCACGGCGGAGATCATGCCCAGGTCCTTGCTGGGGGGCAGGAGCGTCTCGGTGGCGCGGGCCAGCATCACCTCGCCGAGGCTGGTGACGACGGTCTTGGCGAACTTGCCGGCGGCGAAGTCGGCTTCCGTCTTGTGCTCCCAGGTTCCCGGGCGGACCGCCCACGCCGCCGAGGCGACCAGCGCCGCACACCCCGCAACCCATGCACCTCTTCTCATGTCCTTGACCTCTTCTAGTGGCTCCGATCGGGCTCCTTGCGGACCTCGAAGCCCGCCTCGGCGGATCCGCTGACCACGTATTCGACGGGGAACTCGGCCTGTTTCCTTCGCCGGTACCGGCTGGAGTCGATGGGGGCGGCGCGGGCGAGGATTTCTGCCAGGCTGGGCGGGAGGTGGTCCAGCTCGTTCTTTCTGACGGCCAGGCCGCCGTCCGGCAGGGCCAGGTGCACGTACAGCCGGTCGGCCCGCGGGGCCACCACGCGCTGGATCGCCTCGAAGAGCTGGGGGACGGTCCTCGGGCGGAAGCGGTGCGGTGAGTCCGCGCGGACCTGCTCGGCGAGGGCGAACGCGTCGCAGACGGTCAGGACGTACTTCCCGTCGGGCAGGTCCTTCGGCAGCTCCATGGAGACGTCCCGGGCGATCCGCTCGGCGCGGAAGGGGCGCAGGGTCGCCCGCCCGCGGACGGTCTGTCCCGGCCGGTACATGTTCCGGTCCAGTTGAAGCCGCAACAGCGCGGCGGTCTTCTGCACCGGCAGGACGGCGACCTTCACGGCGATGCGCTCGGGCACGACCGGCGGGCCCAGAGCGGTGTTCATCAGCGCCGCCACCGGGCGCTCGAGGTCGCTGGCGACGTCCCACAGCCCGTCGCCGCTGCTGACGTTGTCGGCCCGATACGTCCCCAGCTTGCCGAAGGCGATCTCGACGGAGTACTCGACGGTGTGCCGTTGGGGCAGGTCGCGGTTGGCCAGCACCGACTCGCCCAGCAGGAAGTAGCTCAGCGCCGACGTCAGCCGGCGGTGCCGGACCAGCCGGTACTGGAACTTCTGGTCGGCCTGGCCCCAGCGCGTCTGCACGGTCATGGGCACCATCGGGGCCCTTCGCCCGATCCGCCCGCCGACGCCGGTGTACTCGTCGGCCGTCAGCGCCCCGGTGATCTTCAGCGTCGAGCCCAGCTTGAAGCTGGCCAGCGCCGAAGCCACCACCGTGTGCACGTAGGCCGGACCCATCGGAAGCTCCACCGGCCCCTCGGCGTTGAAGGAGTGCCCCAGCGCCAGGACGTAGTCGCCGATGACCTCGGTGGCGGTTCCGACGGCGGCCCAGTCGGCGTCGCCGGCGACCAGCGGCACGGAGAGGGCCATTCCGGGCGCGAGCCTGGCCCGGGAGGCGGCCCGCGCCTGCTGCGCCCCCACGGTCCCGGCGCGGACCGGAAGCAGCCCGGTGCCCTCGAAGAACTTCTCCGCCAGCTCCAGCGTCCTCCCCGAGACGCCCGAGACCATCACCGGCGTGGGCAGCGGCGACAGCCCGCGGCGACCCCCGC
The DNA here is from genome assembly GCA_964575155.1 of uncultured Planctomycetaceae bacterium. GTDB lineage: Bacteria > Planctomycetota > Phycisphaerae > SM23-33 > SM23-33 > CAZNSB01. The sequence goes on from CAZNSB010000452.1 coordinate 2,315, forward strand.
GCCTCCCGCCGCCTCGGGGCGGCAGGAAGAGCCCGGCGAAGCGGACCTTCCGGCAGTTGAGCACGGCCCGGACGAAATCCTCATCCAGCCTGCCCGCCCCGGCGGCGCCAGCGCCTGCCGCCGCCTTGCCGGGCGCCTCCGCCCGGGCCTTTCGGCCCCCCGCCGCGCCCAGCGGCACGCCCGCGATCGCCAGCATCTGCGCGATCGGCTGGACGCCGCAGACCGCCTCCTTCGGGAAACGCCACCCGTACGCCACCGCCCCGATCATCTTGTCCTTCCCGTCCGCCGGGTCCTTCACGAACACCGGAGACCCGCTCATCCCCGAAATGATCCCCGTCTTCTCCAGCCCCAGCCCGCTCAGCCTGCACAGGACCACGTCCTGGTGCGGATACCAGTTGTGCAGCACGCTGAGGACGGCGGCGTCGAACTTCTCGATCTTGGCCCCCGTCATGACCGTCAGCCCGTACCCCTTCATGCCGCGCTTCAGCTTGGACTGGTGCAGGTATCGGTCCGACCTGGCGACGAACTCCTCGGCCCGGCGGAGGCTGTCGGCGGCGGCTTTCTTCCCGCCGCCGGCCTCGGCCGAAGGCGCCGCGCCCGAGAGCCCGACGATCACAAGCGCAACCAGCACCCGCAACTTCGGCATCTTCCGGCTCCTTCTGGCGCGCCAAGGCCGGGCTGTACGGCCCGCCCGGCCTGGAAGTCGCTTTGCAGACACATTCATGCTACGGACGGGGCGGACCGGCAACAAGAGAAATCGCCGGCGGGCGGCCCCCGCGCGAAACTTGACGCGCCCGGGCGGGTTGGTATAAAGATGCCTGTTGCGTGCCTGTTACAGGCCGGAACTGCCAGGAACGAGGGATCGCCGGCTTCCCGGTGGGACTTGACAGGGCCGTGCGGGTTCATGTACAAGATCGGGTCCGAACCTGCCGGACTCCACGAACGTAACAGACGCTGATGGTGACTCTTCGGGCTCGAACACAAGGACGCAGCCGCGATGATTGAGGTGAAGAACCTGACGAAATGGTACGGGCGGACGCTGGCGGTGGACGACATTGCCTTCCACGTCAGCGCCGGGAGCGTGGTGGGCTTCCTAGGCCCCAACGGCGCCGGCAAGAGCACCACGCTGCGGATTTTGACGTGCTTTCTCCCGGCGACGAGCGGGACGGCGACGGTGGACGGGTTCGACGTGTTCAACCAGTCCGTCGAGGTCCGCCGGCGGATCGGGTACATGCCGGAGAACGTGCCGCTGTATCCGGAGATGCGGGTGCGCGAGTACCTGACGTTCCGGGCGGCGCTGCGGGGCATCCCCGCCAGGCAGCGCGCGGCGAAGATCGACCGCGCCGCCGACCGGTGCTGGCTCAGCCACCCCGAGGACGTGACCCGGCGCCGGCTGGACCAGCTCTCCCGCGGGTACCGGCAGCGCGTGGGGCTGGCCGACTGCCTGCTGCACGACCCGCCCGTGCTGGTCCTCGACGAGCCCACCATCGGGCTGGACCCCGCCCAGGTCCGCGAGATGAGGAACCTCATCCGCGCCCTCGGCGCCGACCACACCGTCATCCTCTCCAGCCACATCCTCGCCGAGGTCGAGCAGGTCTGCGGGGAGCTGATCATCATCTCCGGCGGGCGGATCGTCGCCGAGGGCACCCCCGCGGAGCTGCGCCGGCGGGTGACGGGCCCGTCGCGGGTGCTGGTGGAGGGCAAGGGCGGCGGGGCCGAGGAGATGGCCGCCGTGGTCGGCGGCGTCGAGGGCGTCGTGGACGTGGACCACCGCCGGGCGGGGAACTGGGTCCGGCTGAGCGTTCGGGGTTCCGAAGACGCCGACCTTCGCCCCGCCGTCGCCGCCGCCGTCGCCGCAAAGGGCTATCAGCTTCGCGAGCTCCGTCGCGAGATCGGATCGCTGGAAGACTTCTTCGTGCAGATCACCTACGAGCAGAGCATGCGAGACGCCGGAGCCGCGGGGGCCTCCGGCGCCGCGGCATCCTGAGCTCCGGAGACGATGGCGATGCGAAAGGTACTGACGCTGGCGCGGCGGGAACTGTCGGCGTACTTCTTCAGCCCCATGGCGTACGTCGTCACCTTCATG
>CAZNSB010000453.1:0-4399 GCA_964575155.1 uncultured Planctomycetaceae bacterium
GTTGATGTCCGGGCGGGCCGTCGCGGACGCCCTCCGCCGGTGCGGGCACCGCGTCACCACCGCCGACATCTCCCCCCGGGACGCCGCCGCACTCGACCGCGGCGGGCTTCAGGTCGTCTTCATCGCCCTCCACGGACAGTTCGGAGAGAACGGCGAGGTCCAGCGGCTGTGCGAGCAGCGCGCCCTCCCGTACGTGGGCTCCGGGCCGAAGGCCTCCTGGCTGGCCATGGACAAGCATCTCAGCAAGCGGGTCTTTCGCCGCGCCGGGCTGGCGACGCCCGACTGGGTGGTCCTGGAGGGCTCGACGGCTGCTGCGCAGCGGCGGGCCCTGCTGGAGGAGGTCCCCCCCCCGTGCGTCCTCAAGCCCGTCGACGGCGGCTCCAGCCTCCACGTCACCATCGCGCCCGACGAGCCCGTCCGCGACGCCGCCCTGGACGAGCTGCTGGACATCTACGGCCGGGCATTGATTGAGAGGTTCATTCCCGGCAGGGAGATGACGGTGGGCATCCTCGCCGAACGTCCCCTGCCCATCATCGAGATCCGCCCCCGGCGCCCCTGGTACGACTACGTCGCCAAGTACGAGGACGACGCCACGGAGTACATCCCCAACCCCGAGCTGCCCCCGGCCGTCGCTCAGCACCTTCAGGCGGCGGGCATCAACGCCCACCGGTCCCTCGGCTGCCGCGACCTCAGCCGGGTCGACTTCATCCTCGGCCACGACGGCTGGTCCTACGTGCTGGAGGTGAACACGATTCCCGGCTTTACCAGCCATTCGCTGGTGCCCAAGGCCGCCGCCGCGGCCAACATCCGCTTCGAGCAGCTTTGCGAGAGGCTGGTGCAGATGGCCCTCGAGCGGGCGGGGAGGTAGCACCCGGTGAAACGGAAGACCAAGGACAAGCCGGCCCCGGCCGGGGCGCGGCGGCGGCTGTGGCGGGGTCGGGGTCGGCTCGTGCTGGCGCCGACGGCGCTGCTGGGGCTTGCCGCGGCGGCGGCCGCCGGCCTGCATTACATGCGGCAGAGGCTGCTCGCCTCGTCCCCGTACGCCGACACGCCGGCGCGCGTCCGCCTGGTGGGGGTCCCGTCGTGGCTGCCGGCGGACATCCCCCGCCGCGTCGTCGCGGGAATCCAGCGCGCCGCCGACGGCAGGAGCGTCTTCGAGGACGACCTCGCCCGCCGCGTCCACCAAGCCGCCGCCGCCAGTGCCTGGATCGCCCACGTCCGCCGGGTCACAAAGCGCCGAGACGGGCAGGTCCTCGTCGACGCCCGGTTCCGCCGACCCTTCGTCCTCGTCCAGCGACCCCCGACCGCAAACAGGCCCTTCGTCGTCGTCGACGAGGACGCCGTCGTCCTCCCGCTGGCCCTGAGGCTGCTCAAGTCGGATTCCTTCGTCATCATCGGCGGCGTCGCCGGCCAGCCGCCGGAGCCCGGGCGGAAGTGGGACGCCCCCGACCTGGCCGACGGCCTCCGGCTGATGGAGCTCATCCGGGCCAAGCCCTACGTCTCCGAGATCACCCTCATCGACGTCCGAAACCACAACGGACGCATCAGCCCGCCCCCCGAGCCGCACATCAGGATGGTCGCGCAGCTCGGGCAGGGCCCCCGCACCGACATCCGCTTCGGCCACTTCCCCGTGGACGAGCTGGACTACTGCGTCAGCCCCCGGCAGAAGCTTGCCTACCTCGACGCGGTGTTCAAGGCCAACGGCGGGCGACTGGCCGGCGTCAACTCACGCATCGAGCTGCGATACGACAGGCCGTATGCCGCGAGTCAATGAACACCCCGACCGCCCCCACGCCCCCCCGGCGGCGCCGCTGTGGCGCCCCGCCGGGGCGGTCTTCCTCGCCGTCTCCCTCGGCGCCCTGGCCGCCGGCGCCATGCCCGGACTCTTCCTCCCCCCCCATCGCGCCGCCGCCCTCTCGCCGGCCCCCGCCCTGCCGCTGCTCTGCGCCGCACAGGCCGCCTTCCTCCTGGTCGTCTGCCCGCTGCTGCTGAGGGCGAGGGGGAATCGATCCCTGGCGTCCTACCTTCTCGCCACGGTCGGGGAGTACGTTCTCTGGCTGGCGGCGAGCGTCCCGCTGTACGTGGTCGCCGCCTGGGTCTCGGACGCGACGGCCCGGGACGTCGTCCGCGCGGGGCTGTACCTCTCCGGCGTCGCCGCCGCCGCCTGGGGGCTCGGGCTGTGGGTCCGGACCCGCCGGGCCGGGCTCGTCACCGCCGCCACCCTCGCCGCCGCACTCATCGCCCTCGCCGCCCCCGCCGCCGTCTACCTGCTCGCCGAGCTGCGAGGATGGCCCTCGGGGGTGGACCGTCTCCTCTCGGCGGCGCCCGCCACCTGTGCCTTCCGCCTCGCCCACAGGGCCGACAACTGGCTGCCCGCGCCCCTGTGGGCCTGGGCCCTCTGGCCGGCGGCGGGCCTGGCCGCCGCCCTCGCCCGCCTGCTGGTCAAGCCCGCCCGGCCCTCGCGGCCCTGACGCCGTCCGCTGTTCACCGGCAAGGCCGCCCAACGCCCCGCCGGGCGGGCCACTTGCCGAAAAGAGGGAGGCCCGTTCACGGGTCTTCCCCGCCGACCGCGGGTGCAGACCAGGGCCTCTGGCCCTGGGGCATCGCCCCGGTCCCTACAGTCGGCGGACCTTCTTGATGGCGGCCCGGACGACGAGGATGCGGTTGTTGTTGCTGCGTGGGTCGGCGGGCAGGAGGAAGAAACAAGGCCGGTCCGGCTCGTAGTCGACGCAGGTGCCGCAGAGGACCTCGCCGTCCTTGAAGGTGACTTCCAGCTTCTGGCCGTAGGCGGTCCTGTCGGTGGGGAATTCCGCCTCCTCGATGTGGTCGGGATCGCCCAGGAGGTCCTTGACCACGAACATGGCCTTGAGATCGTTGACCGACACCTCCACCGGCGGGCGGGGGGACCTTGGGTTCGACGACATAATGTGAAAGGTGGGGCTGTCCGGGGAGAAATTGTACGTCGTTCCCTTGATGACCCGCCCGTCTGCGTAGCGGGCGATGACTTTCAGCCGTCCCATACGAAGTCTCCGCTCTCGTTCGCCGCGCGCGTTCGGCTGATGGCCCGGGCTCGGGGCTTGTGCCGGTAACGCGTGGTCGCCGTTCTTCCACGCGCTCATAAGACATATCGAGGTTACCGGGCGAGGTGTTGAGCAAGACGTGCGAAAGAGATCGAGCCCATCGATCTCGCCGCCGGCCCCCCGGCGGGGCGTCTCAGGCGTTCTTTCGGAAGACACGCCGCCACCAGCGCTTCTGGCCGAGGACCCGGGGCTGGATGGCGGCGTCCAGCAGGGGGGTGAAGGTGTTGGCCAGGAGGACGGCGGCATAGGCGCAGATGGGGACGGCCATGTACAGGCGGATCAGGATCGCCGAGACCCCGCAGACCGCCCCGAACAGCCCCTGCCCCGGCGCCGTCACCGGGCGGGAGGTCATCTCCGTCGCCAGGAACCACGCCGCCAGCATGATCTCGCCGCTGGCGAGGTGGTAGCAGACGTAGGTGACGCCGACCTCGAGCCCCTCGGCGCGGATGGGCAGCCACTGCCAGGCCATTCCCTCGCCGGTGCGCACGGGCGCGACGGCGACGGTGGCGGCGGCGGCGAGGAGGAACATCCCCGGCAGGCGGGCGCGGAAGTAGTTGCGGTAGACCAGGTAGAGCCCGGCGAGGAGGATGGCGAGGGCGGAGGTCTCTCCGATGCCTCCGCCGTGGGCGCCGCAGAGCAGGTCCCAGGCCGGGGGGGCGTGGCAGAGGACGGCGGCGATGGATTCCGCCGGCGCCTCGGCGGGGCGGGTGAGCTCCTTGAGGATCTCGCGTGGGCGCTGTCGCTGGAGGGCGTCCCGGCCGGGGGGGGCGACCGCGCGCCGCCACTGGCGGTAGGCCAGCCCGGCGGCGACGTTGTTGACGTCCCCGGCGATCAGCGTGTTCCGGGCGAGCACCGGCCACTCCGGCGGGTCCAGCACGTTGGTCTGGATCAGGGGCGGGGCGAACAGGACCGCCACCGCCAGCCGACCCACCAGCGCCGGCTGCCAGAGGAAATGCCCCACCCCGCCGAAGATGCCCTTGCCGATGACGATCGCAAACACCGCCGCCACCACCGGGACGTACCACGGGACGTGCGGCGGCAAGGTCAGCGCCAACAGCACTCCCGTCAGGTACGCGTGCGTTCGCCCCAGCAATGCGGGCGTCCGCGTCACGCGAAAGTACAACCGCTCGATCACCACGCACGAGGCAACGGAGATCGCCGCGACGATCCCCGCCCGCCAGCCGAACAGCACCAGCCCCGCCAGCAGCGGCCCGCACGCCGCCGCCAGCGTCACCAGATACACCGTCCTCGCCGCTTCCGGAGCGCGCAGATAGGGCGACTCGATGGCGGGAAAGCGCTGCTCTCCACCGCCAAAGCCC
>CAZNSB010000454.1:0-4387 GCA_964575155.1 uncultured Planctomycetaceae bacterium
GCGGTGGCCGGCATGCAGTGTGGCGTCGTAAGGCCGGTACGTGAGAATGGCAGCGGGCAGCGGCAGGAGGGAGATGATGATCATCAGCATCCCCACCAGGACCATCCCCGCGATCAGCCCGAAGGCCGCCCCGCCCAGCCGGTCCGGCCAGGCGCCCAGCACCACGTTGCCGGGGATGAAACGGTCGACCAGCAGGCGCAAGCCCAGCAGGGGCAGGACGAACAGCGCCAGGAGGACGACGGCGTGGGCGTGCGCGCCCAGCCGGTCGGCCAGCGCCAACCCCGCCGGCTCGTAGAAGTTCAACGCGATGACCGCGCAGACCACCGAGAGGATCGCCATGATCATGGCGCTGAAGGCGCCTTGGAGGATCTGGTAGAAGGCAATCGCCGCGATCAGGACGCCCATGAGGATGATCAGTACCATCGGGGCCTTCTCCGACAAGTCGAGTCTTTGCATGGCGGACCGGGTTCGCCGGGCGCGGGGGCACCGGCCCCGGCGGGCGCGGCTCGATCGGCCCGTCGCATCGCCGCCGGCACGTTTTCGTATCCGGCCTACCGCTGCCTGCTCTTGGAGACCCGCACGACCTCCTTGATGCCGGTGGTCCCCTCGATCACCTTCCGGAGCGCCTGCTCCTGGAGGTAGAGCATTTTGTTTTTCCGGCAGGCGGCCTTGATCTGGTTGAGGGGGGCGTCCTGGAGGATCAGGTCGCGGATCTCGGCGGTCATTTCCAGCAGCTCGAAGGCCGCCGCCCGCCCGTAGTAGCCCGTGCCGTGACAGACGGCACAGACGGTGGGCTTGCCCTTTTCGTCGGTGAGAGGCTGGGTGGGCGTGCGGAAGAAGCTCTTGATCCGGTCGGCGGGCAGGTTGAGCTTGGCCAGCAGGTCGCGCGGCGGGGAGTACGCCTCCCGGCATTGCTGGCAGAGCTTCCGCAGCAGCACCTGGCAGGTGATGGCCCGCAGGGGCGCCACCGCCTTCGCCCGGTCCCCGCAGACCTTGATCCACCGGGCCAGCGCCACGAACGAGTTCTCGGCGGAGGCCCCCAGGAGGATGTTCTTCTTGGCGGCGGCTTCGCAGAGGAGGCTGGCGGTCCGGGGGGTGCGGCACTCGTCGACCATGACCACGTCCGGGTCCCGCCGCAGCATCGACGCCAGCCGGCCCGTCAGCTCCGTCTGGTCCTTGTAGACGGCCTGGGTGATGTTCTCCAGCTCGACCGTGATGGAAGACTCCAGCGTCACCAGTTGCTTCATGAACGCGTCGTGCTTCCGCAGGAGCGAGTAGAGCGTGCTGGTCACCCCGTTTCCTCCCGGCCCGGAAACGATGATCAGCCCGCTGTCGGCGGCGTTGATCTGCTCCATCCGCGCCCGGAGCCCCTCCGGCATGCCCAACTGCTCCAGCCTCGTCTGCGCCAGCTCCTGGAGCACGTGAAGCCGCATCCGCTGCCCGTGCGTCGTGCCGTCGGTGCTCACCTTGATGTCCGCGCGGACCGGGCCCATGTCCAGGCTGACCGAGCCCGTCTGGGGCTTGCGCTTGTCCTGGGCGTTCAGCCCGGCGATGCGCTTGAGGTAGTCGATCGTCGCCTCGGCTTCCATTCGCGGCAGGGGCGAGCGCTTGTGGTACACCCCGTCGATGAGGAAGCGGACGGACATCTCCTCCCCGGCCGGCACCAGCTCCGCCCTGCTGGCGCGGAACACGACGACGTTGCGCAGCAGCTCCTGCATGAGGTTGTACGCCTCGCGCTGGGCGGGGTCCTCGTCGGGGGGGGACGGCTCGGGCTTGCCCGCCGCGTTGTAGAGCTTCAGGTGCTCCACCACCTCGACGCGCTGCTGGCGGGTTCTGGCGAAGAGCGAGCGGAGGTGCTCGGCCGTCAGGACCTTGGCCTCGGGGACCACCCGCTTGTTGCGGTGGAGGACGTACGCGCCGATCACCGCGCCGACCAGCAGCAGGTAGACCACCACGCCCGCCGCGTACCACGGCAGCAGCAGCCACAGCAGCACGCCCAGCGCGCCCGCCCCCAGCGTCAGCCCGTTCCACATCAACGGCACGGAGTGCACCCGCCGGGTGTCCTTGTCGATCCACGTCGCCGCCCACAGCCAGGGCGGCAGCAGGATCAGCAGAAAGACGGGCTTGAACGTGGAGAAGAACGCCCCCGAGGGGGGGGCGCCCGCCAGCATGATCGTGTCGCTCAGCACGTTCATTCCTGCACCGCCCAAAGGCCCCGCGCCCCCCGCCGGCATCCCATGCCGGGCGTCGATTCCCTATCTCAGCCCCGCCCGCGACGACGAAATCCCCTTCATCCGCATCTTCAGCTCGTCGGGGTTGGGCGCCGCCTCGTAGGCCACCCGCGGGTCCACGTATTCCTTCTCGATCAGCTCCAGCAGGCTCTTCGTGAAGTCCTGCATGCCTTCGTGCTCGCAGGAGCGGATGACGTCGCCGATCTCCGCGTCCCGCGCCTCCTGGATCGCCAGCCGGACCGGAGGGTTCACCAGCAGAATCTCCACCGCCGGCACGCGGTCGATGCTCTCGTCCAGACACGGCAGCAGCTTCTGGCAGATCACCGCGCGCAGGTTGAACGCCAGCGACTGCCGCGCCAGCTCCCGGCTTGCCGGATCGAACAGGTCGAGGATCCGGGCGACGGTCGAGCCCGCCCCGGAGGCGTGGATCGTGCCGAAGACGAGGTGCCCGGTTTCGGCGGCCTGAAGGGCGGCCTGAAAGGTGTCCCGGTCGCGCATCTCGCCCACGAGGACGACGTCGGGGTCCTCGCGCATCAGGAACTTCAGCGCCGTTTCGAACGTCGGCACGTCGATGCCCACCTCCCGCTGGTTGACCAGGGCCTTCTTGTCCTCGTAGAGGTACTCGATGGGGTCCTCGATGGTGACGATGTGGCAGGCGCGGGTCTGGTTGATGTGCTCCAGCATCGCCGCGATGGTCGTGCTCTTGCCCGATCCGGTCACGCCCGCCACCAGCACCAGCCCCGCCCGCCCCGCCGCGATCTTCCCCACCTGCGGAGGCAGGTTGAGCTGCTCGAACGTCGGAATGTTCCGAGAGACACGCCGAACCGCCACGCTGATCTGACCCCGCTGACGGAATATGTTGATCCGGAACCGGTCCGAACCCGGAAGCTCCTGGGCCACGTCTATGCTCCCCTGCTCCTCGAACGCCGACCACTGCCGGTCCGTCAGGATCTCCCGCACCATCGCCGCCACTTGCTCCGCCCCCAGCGGCGGGTGCTTGGCCGGAAATATCTTCGTCCGCATCCGGATGTGCGGAGGGCTCCCCGACTTCAGGTGAAGGTCGCTGGCGCCCTCCTTGCTCATGGCCCGGAAGAACTTGTGCATCCGGGGCTCTTTCCCCTGCTGGGGCTGTCGGCTTGTCGGTTCCGATTCCGCCACCGCGTTGCTCCCGCTCTGGGTGCGGGGCTTTTTCGGCACGGCCGTCCCGGCCGTGCGGAGAACCCGCAACCGCTGTGCGCACGGGCGAGACGCCCGTGTCACAATCCTGCACCGCACCCCCCGCCTTTGTACACTCGCCCGCGTCCGTTGGCAAGCGCTCCGGCCGCCGGCCCGGCCCGTGCGCCCTCTTCAGATTGTACGTCCCGGCGACCGGAGGGCAAGATGGTAGGCTGGGTTGCCGCAGGCAACCCACCTCCTACTCCCGCATCGCAAAGCCAGAAAGGTGGGTTGCCTGCGGCAACCCAGCCTACCGATGAGCTGTTTTTCTGCTGTGCAAACCCCGCTGCCCATCGCGTAGGATGACGCCGATGCCGCCCACGGACCCATCGCGCAGGCGAGGCATCTTCCGGGCGCGGGTCCTGGCCAATCGCCCCGTCTGCCTGGACCATCACCTCCTCCGCCTGGCGGTGGCAGGCTTCCCGCCGACCCGCCCGGGGCAGTTCGTCAACATCCAGTGCGGGTCGGAGGCCGAGGTTCTCGGCTGGTCTCCGGCCGACTGGCCCCACGCTCGCTGGCCGAAACTCACCCAGCCGGAACTCGCCGGAAGACAGCCCCTGCTGCGGCGGCCCTTCAGCCTCGCCGGCAGACACGACGCCCCCGGCGGGCAGGCGCACCTGGAGATTATCTACCGCGTGGTGGGGGTGGGCACCGCCTGGCTGGCGGCGATGCAAGTCGGCGAGCAGGTCAACCTGCTCGGGCCGCTCGGCAACGGCTTCTCCATCCCCCCCCGGCCGGCCACCGCCGTGCTCGTCGGCGGCGGCGTCGGTATCCCCCCCCTGCTCTACCAGGCCAAGGCGCTCGCTCAGGCCGGAAGAAACACCGTCGCCTTCGCCGGGGCCCGCACCCGACGCCTCCTCCCGCTGACCCTCGACGAGGCCGACCCGCCCTCCCAGGCCGTCTGGCCCACCCTGTGCAACCCCGAGTTCGCCGCCTACGGG
>CAZNSB010000455.1:0-971 GCA_964575155.1 uncultured Planctomycetaceae bacterium
TTTTTCGGAGCACCGGTCCTTCGTCGGCGCGCAAGGCGACTTTGAAAGGCCCTTGCCGCACCCGTTCCCAGGCCTTATGCTCAGGCTTTCGACAGGCGGCGGGAAGCCGGGCCTCGAAACCCGGCGCGCCGGGACAACCGCCTTGCCGGCCGGACGACTGCCTGGAACGGCTGCGTATGAGCGAGAAGCCATACCGCGTGCTCATCGTCGAAGGCGATGACACCGGCGTTATCTTCGAAGACGCTCAGACACCAGGGCTTGTCCAGCTCTTTCGTGGCGGCGAAGATCGTGGACTTCAGGAGGTTGGGGATTTCTTCCGTCACACCGCCCGACCGGTCCCGCACACGCACGTCGGAGCGGAAGGTCTTGTGCACGCAGTGCTCGCTCCATGTCTGGGCGATCATCTCCAGCTCGATGTCGCGCGGCTCCCTCCCGAGGGAGCGGTAGTGCTCGCGGATCGCCCGCATCTCCGTGACGTTCAGGAACAGGTCGCGCTGCTTGCTCAGGCCGGCCAGGGCCGCGTCGTCCAGCTCGCGGATCGGAAGCTCCACGACCTGGAGCCGGTAGTCGCCCGGGTGCCGCTCCGGGGGCGTGTAGGCCTGGAAGTGCACGTCCTCGATGCAGTCGTTGGCCAGCAGCCGGCGGGCGATGGCCGCTCGCTCGTCCTCGGAGACGTCGCCGGCCAGCTCGTACCGCCGGGCGGTGCGGACCCCCTCCACGCTGAGGCCCATGTCGCGGATGGCGGCCTCGGCCGAGGCCGCCACCGGGTCCATCACCCCGTGCTTGAGGTGCACCTCGACGACCTTCCTGCCACCGGCGTTTCGCCTGTGGGCCTTTTCATCCACGGGCGAGACGCCCGTGCCACGCATGCGGAACTCCTCCGTCACGGGGTCGGCCAGGAGCTCGGCGCCGATGCGGCGGGCGTCGCCCTCGCCCAGTTCGCCGGCCAGGAAGAACAGCCTCGCCGAGCG
>CAZNSB010000455.1:981-4365 GCA_964575155.1 uncultured Planctomycetaceae bacterium
GCCGTGACCGAGCCGATGCCCAGCTCCCGGATCTGCGCCAGCACCCCGTCGGCGTGTGGGTCGTTGAACTGCTTCCGCAAGCGCACTTCGACGCGATAGATCATCCCGGCTCCGTCCTGTTGCAGGTGTGGAAGGACAAGCAGAGATTCTATGATTGCGGCCCCCCGTTGCCAATCGCCAATTCTCGGTCGCCCCGCGGCCGGGCCCGCCCCCTCCCGCGCATGGGCCGGTCCCCGTCAGCCGGCAATCGAGTGGGGCAAAGCGAGAGCCCCCGATCGCTACTTCTTCTTGGGCGCTTCCTTGAGCCTGGGAAAGCTCACCCGGGCGTACCAGGCGGGCGGGCCGTAGGCCGGCAGCGTCACCGCCAGGGCATTCGGGATGCGGCTCCGGCTGTCCCGGGCCGTATACCAGCTCGGCGGGGTGTACGTCGGCAGGGTCAGGACCAGGGCCCGGGGCATGCGGGTCTTGGGGTCCTTCGCCGCATACCAGGCCGGCGGAGTGTAGGTCGGCAAGGTCAGCTTCAGCGGCTTGGGCGTGCCGTCGGCTTCCCTGCCCGTCCAGGTCGGGGCGTTGATGACCGGGAGCTTCACGGTCAGGGCCGAGGGCCCCTGATCCTTGCGAGGCTTGACGTAGCCGGGCACGGTGACCTGGGGTCTGCGTATGGCCAGGGCGGCGGGCCCGGCGCCGGGCCTGGGCGCGCCCCAGGGGGGCATGGGGGGGTGCCTCGCCGCCGGCAGGGGGTTCCTCCCGGCCGTGGTCATCAGCACCGCCCTGAACCTTGCCAAGTCGTTGCGGGCCGTGTTGAGGGCCTGCCGGGACGCCCCGCCGGTGGCCTTCCGCTCCCACTCGGCGATCAGGGCCGCCGGGCCCCCAAGATGCCCCGCCGTGTGCCGCCGGACGTGGAACCCCGCCAGCACCGCCGCCGTCGCCACCGGCGGATTCGTCGGGTTCAGAAAGACCTCCAGGCAGACCTTCGTGGCGTCGGCGACCTGCCCGCGGAACAACTGCATCTTGGCATAGGCAATGACGGCGTTGGCGCGATGCGCGTCGGGCTGGCCGGGGTCGAGTGCGATCTTCCGCACGGCCGTCAGGGCCCGGGTCCACTCCTGATCAGTAAGGGGGGGCGGGGGCGGCTTGGGCTTCTGCTGGCCGAATATCACCGCCCCTCCGGCCGCCAGCACCGCGGACGCCGCGATCAGGCCCAGGACCCATCCTCGCCGCGCCCGGGCGCTCATGATGGCCTTCCGTGTGCTCGGCATCCTACAGCCCCACGAACGGGTCAGCGATCTTCTGTTTGCCGTCCTTGCCCTTGGGCCCGTAGCTGATGAACTCGAAGATCTTGCTCAGCCCGGCGAAGGAGGCGGTGTGCGCCTTCATGCCCATCAGCACCAGCTCGCCGGCGGCCGCCGGCACGCTGGCCTCGGGGCAGCTCTTGAAGGCAAGGTAGAAGTGCTGGGCGCACTCCTTGGGCTTGCCCCAGTAGCCGTACAGAAACCCCATGGCCCGATACCCTTGGTAGGTCTTGGGCTGGGCGGTCACGGCGGCCTGGAACCGCTTGTCACGGGCCGGATCGACCGGGTACTTCACCGGCGCCAGGGGGTTCACCTTCAGGTCGTCGGGGGTGTTGGGCTTCCCGTCCGGGCCGAGGGGGCCGAACCGCTGGTAGGCGAGGAATTCGTTGGCGCGCCCGAGGTTCCCGTCCACGCTGCGGAACGCGGCGGCGAGGACCCCGGCGGCGGCGCGGATGTGCTGATCCGTGCCGGCGACGTCGTACAGGGCCCGGGCGGCCCCCAGGCTCTCGGCGAACTTGCTCTCCGACCGGTACGCCTCGACGACCTTGGTCTGAGCGGTCTGGCAGGTGTTCTGGTCGGTCGGGTAGGTGCAGATGATCCGCTCGCACTCCACCCGGGCCTCGGGCGACTTCTTCAGCTCCATCAGCAGGTCGGCCTTCCGCAGGGCGAAGGCCACCTTGTAGGTAATCGACTTCAGCGCCTTCTCGGCCTTATCCGCGACGGCGACGGCCTCGGTCATCTTCCCGGCCCCGCGGAGCAGGTCCACGGCCTTGTTGAAATAGGTCGACTGGGAGGCCTCGTTGTGGACGGCGGCGTACTTGACGGCCAGGGACTCGTTCATTGCCGCCGCCTTGACCGGATCCTTGGTGACGGTCTCCAGGATGGCGGCGGCCCGACGGGCGCCCTCGGCGGCGACCTTGGGCTGGGCGGCGAACTGCTTCTCGACGGCGGCGTAGACGGCGAGGCCCTCGGTGGGTTTCTGCTTGTCCTTGCAGAGGATCTCGCCCACTCGAAGCAGGGCCTCGCCCGCCCGGTCGGCGTAGTCGGCGTAGTCCTTGGCCAGCTTCTGATAGCTGGCGATGGCCTCGTCGAACTTCTTCTGCCCGTGCAGGGCCTGCCCGATCATCAGCAGCGCCCGGGTCTGGACGTCCTTGTCGGCCTCGAACTCCTTCTGGAGCTTGGCGAGGTCCGCGAGGATCTCGGTGTACTTCTCCATCAGCATCAGCGCCTCGTTCTTCAGCAGGCGGATCTCCTTGACCTGGTGGGGCTCCTTGAAGGTCTTCAACATGGCGTCGCACATCTTCGGGACCTGGGCGTGCTGACGCCGCTGCATCTGCTGCTGCGCCCGCGTGAACTCCGCCCGGAAGCTCTTCTGCGGCGCCGCCAGGCATTCGCCCGCGCCCGCGGCCAGCAACAACGACGACACGACGAACCTCATCGCATGTTTCATTGCCTCGCCCTTTCCACTACCGGCTCGTGCCGGTCCGTCCCCTGCCGCGCCGGCCCACAGGCTTCCGGCCCGGTGCCCGCCGCTGGCGGCGCACACACTCCACGGCAGCGGCATACTCGGCATTGAAACCGGCCGGCGGGGGGAGGTTCCGCTAAATCTCGGCGGCGGCCCGGCAGGCGCGGTCGGCGTGGGCGAGGTCGGCGGCCACCTGGTCCTCGTCCCGAGGGTACAGGCCCACGACGACCCCGTCGACGGGCTTGATGTGCGCGTAGGCGTAGCGGAAGGCCTCTCTCGCGCCCTCGGCGGTTGCGCACAGCCGCCCGGCGGCGAGCACCTTGAACGCCAGCACGGGCTTGGTCACGCTGCGGATGACGCGGCACATCGCCTCGCGGTCCTCGGGGAGGTACTGCTCCTGATCGTAGGCGGTCCGCCCGGTGACCGCCGCCGACTCGCGGGGGACGCGGGAGAGGTTGTAGAAGCTGGCCATGTAGAAGTCCACGTCCCATCCGTGCTGTTCAGCGAGGTCGATGATTTCCGGCTGGTGGGTGCCCAACCCCACCGCCACCCCGCAGTCCCGCATGCACTTGAGGTAGGGCAGGCAGTCGTCGATGCGCCCCTCGCGCCAGAACTTGTCGGTCTGCG
>CAZNSB010000456.1:0-4365 GCA_964575155.1 uncultured Planctomycetaceae bacterium
CCGGAAACAGTTCCCGCCGTCAAGACCAAGTGGCGCCGGATCGGCACGGCCATCCCCGTGCCCGAATCGATCGAGACCTTGAAGAAGCTGCGACAGCTCGAGCCGCGGTCGATGGGCGGCCAGCCGCCGATCATCTGGGCCCACGGCAAAGGGGCGCAGGTCTTCGACCCGTACGGAAACGTCTGGCTGGACTTTTCGGCCGGCGTGCTGGTCACGGCCAGCGGCCACGGCCACCCGGCCATATGCAAGGCCATCGCCGCCATGGCCAAGCAGGGCCTGTACCACGCGTATTGCTTCCCCACCGAGATCCGCGCCGCCCTGGCAGCCAAGCTCACCGCCATGCTCCCGGCGCCCCTGAAGCGGGTCTTCCTGCTGACCACCGGAAGCGAGGCCACCGAGTGCTGCATCAAGCTGGCCCGGACCCGCGGGCTCACCGTCGGCGGCCGGGAAAAGTCCGTGCTGGTGACGTTCGAGAACGCCTTCCACGGGCGGACGATGGGCGCCCAGTACGCCGGGGGCTCGCCGGGCCTGAAGGGCTGGCTCGGCCGGGCGGACCCGCGCTTCGTGCAGGTCCCCTTCCCCGACGGCTTCCGACAGGAAGACGTCTCCTTCGACGTGTTCCGCCGGACCCTCGCGGAAAAGGGCGTGGAGCCCGACAGCGTCTGCGGCGTGATGAGCGAGACCTACCAGGGCTGCAACGCCACGCTGATGCCCCCCGAGTACGCCCGCGGGCTCCGCGCCTTCTGCGACGAGCACCGGGCGGTGCTGATCTTCGACGAGATCCAGGCGGCCTTCGGGCGCTGCGGGAAGCGCTTCGGCTTCGAGCACTTCGGCATCGTCCCGGACCTGGCCGCCTGCGGGAAGGGCATCTCCGGCGGCATGCCGCTGGCGGCGGTCCTCGGCACGGAGGAGCTGATGAACCTTTACGGCCCGGGGGAGATGACCAGCACGCACTCGGCGAACCCGGTGTGCGCGGCGGCGGCGCTGGCCAACCTGGAGGTCATCGCCGAGGAGGGGCTGATCGAACGCGCCGCACGCCTCGGCGAGGTCCTGGCCGAGCGGATCCGGCGCATCCGCGCCGCCAGCGGCGGGCGGATCACGCGTGCGGCCTCGACGGGGCTGGTCGCCGCGCTGCAATTCACCGCGGCGGGCACGACGGACCCGGCCCCGGAGGCGGCGTGGCAGTTCACGTGGGAGGCGGTGAAGCGCGGCATCATGCTGTTCGCCCCGGTGGGCGTCGGCGGCTGCGCGGTCAAGCTGAACCCGCCGCTGGTGATCGAGGAAGACGCGCTGATCGAGGGCCTGACCGCCCTCGAAGAGATCGCCAAGGAAATGGCATAGTCCTACGGCGCCACATGGTCGGCTCGTTGACGGGTCAACTGGTTGGCGGGCAGCGGGCGGAGGTCCAGCAGCTCCTTCACCTGCTCGGCGGACAACATGGGCGGCCCTTGGCCGGCACCCCGCCTATCTCCTGCGGGAGCCGCCGCGCCCGATGAAGATCAGCTCCATCGTCCCGAACAGGGCGATCGGAAAGACGAAGGTCCCGGCGACCGCCATGGCGATGGTCGGCTCCGGCCGGCTGATCCAATGCCACACCGCCTGAAAGAGGAGGCTCTGGGCCAGACACACCCCCGCCAGCAGCAGGCCGAACTTCGCCTTGACGTTGAGCCCGGCCAGCACCGGCTCCCTCCGGCTGTAGAGATAGGACCCGACGAACGTGCCCGCGGCCGCGCCCACGATCAGGGCAATCGTCGGGTCGCCCCTCTTGAGAAGCAGAACGATCACGTAGGTCACGGACACGCCCACCACGTACGAGGCCGTGACGATCAGCATTTCCACAAACTTCATGGGCACGTCCCTAAGCGACAAGGCCCGCGGCCGCTTAACCGAATGGGTCCGGGGTTTCATAGTTTATACAACCCCCGCGCGGCGGGCGGGGGCCGGTCATCCCGGAATTGTGGCCCCGGGCGGTTCCAGCTCCCCCAGCCAGGCCATGGCCGGCGAGGCCAGTCGGCGGTTGTGGGCGATGATGCGGCGGGTGAGCTCGGCGGCGACCGCCGCGTGGGCGGGCCGGCCCATCAGGTTGGTCACCTGCCGGGGGTCGCGGAGGCGGTCGAAGAGGACGTGCTCCCCGCGGCGGGCCAGCGCCAGCTCGTAGCCGGGGGTGAAGATGCCGGCAAAGTCGAAGAGGCTGTGATGGAGAAACGCCTCGTCCGCCCATTCCACGTCCGCCCCGGACAGCAGCCCCGACGCGTCCCGCCCCTGCTCCCTCCCGGACCCCCCCACCCCCAGCAGCGACAGGATCGTCTGCTGGAAATCGACGGTGGTGACGAACCGGTCGATGACCGTGCCCGGGCGGACCGCCCCCGGAAGCCGCAACAGCAGCGGAATCCGGTAGGCCGTCTCGTAGACGAGGTTCTTGTAGTACAGCCCGTGCTCGCCCATGTACTCGCCGTGGTCGGTGGTGAAGACGACGGCCGTCTCGTCCAGCATGTCCCGCTCGGCCAGGAAGCCGAGGATCCGCCCGACGTTGTCGTCGATGCACTTGACCTCGCCGCAGTAGGCGGCCTTTCGGGCCCGCAGGAGGGCCTGGGGGGCCTTGCCCCGTGCCTCGGCCAGGTGCGCCCGGCGGTGCGTCTCGGCCCAGCCGGGGAGGCCCTCCTGGCGGAAGGTCTCCGGCACGGGCATCTCCGCGGGGTCGAACATCCGGTCGTAGGGGCAGCGGACGTTGAAGGGCGTGTGCGGGTCGGGAAAGCTGACCATCCAGAAGAACGGGCGGGGGGCGCCGGAGAGGAACTCGATGGTCCTGTCGGCCAGCCAGTCGGTCATGTACCGGCCCTGGCCGTCGAGCGCGGCGAGTTCCGGCGGCCCGTCGGGGCGGTCGGCGACCCTCTTGTAGTGCCCGCGGTTAAACATCCACCGGCAGTGGGCAAAGCCCATGGCCCGCGCGGGCGTCATCCAGCCCGGTCGGGGCTCCCCGTCCAGGTGCCACTTGCCGGCGTAGCCGGTGTGGTACCCGGCGGCGGCGAGGACGTGGGCGAGGGTGACCTCGTCGCGGGCCAGCTCGATGTCGTTGTCGGTCGCGCCGTGACAGTGCGGGTACCGCCCGGTGAGCAGGCACCCGCGCGAGGGCGTGCACAGGGCGCTGTTGGTGAAGAAGCTCGCGAAGACCGCCCCCTCCCGCCCGATCCGGTCGGTGTTCGGCGTGTCGATGAGCGTCCCCCCGCAGGCGCCCACCGTCCAGGCGCTCTGCTGGTCGGTGTGGAGGATCAGCAAGTTGCGCGCTCCGGCCACGGGCCGATCATACCAGGCGGCGCCGCGGGAAACGACGGGCGACTTTCTTTGGGGTGCATTGAGGTCTTGGGGATGCCTCAGATCGGAGCTTGATCAGCCGGCAGCACGGGCCTCTTGCCTGTGGGACCGTGGGCACGGCCGAGACGGCCGTGTCACCAAACGCCCCAAAAACCTTAATGCACCCCTTTCTTTTGTTGACTGTTTGCGGGCTTCTGCGGAGGATAACGCCCTTTGCGAGCGCCGCGTTCGCTGCCGGAGGCCGACGCATGACCAGGAAAAGGAAGGCTGCCGACATCAAGGTCGGCGTGATCGGGTACGGCGGGGCCTTCAACATGGGCCGAGGGCACCTGAACGAGATGGCCGCCGCCGGCATGACCCCCACGGCCGTGGCCGACCTGGACCCGAAGCGACTGGCCGCGGCCGGGGAGGACTTCCCGGGCATCGAGACGTACCCCTCGGCGGGGGCGATGCTGCGGGGGTCCGCCGTGGACCTGGTGGCGGTGGTGACGCCGCACAACACGCACGCCCGGCTGGTGCTCCAGTGCCTCCGCGCCGCCCGGCACGTGGTGGTGGAAAAGCCCTTCGCCCTCACCACCGCCGAGTGCGACGGGATGATCGCGGCGGCGAAGAAGCGCCGGCGGATGCTCTCGACCTACCATAACCGGCACTGGGACGGGTGCATCCGCCAAGCCGTCAAGACCCTCCGCTCCGGCAGGATCGGCGAGGTCGTCCGCATCGAGGCCCACATGGGCTCGTGGGGCCGCCCGCGAGACTGGTGGCGGTCCAGCAAGACCCTCTCCGGCGGCGTCCTCTACGACTGGGGCGTCCACCTGCTCGAGTACACCTTCCAGCTCATCGGCGCCGACGTCGTCGAGGTAGCCGGGTTCGCCAAGAGGGGCTTCTGGGCGCCGAAGACCCGGTGGAAAGAGGACACCTTCGAGGACGAGGGGTTCCTGGTGGTCCGCTACGCCGGCGGGGCGTGGTCCACGCTGATGATCTCGCACCTGGACTCCAACCCCAAGCCCGGCCAGGTCGAGATCACCGACACCCGGGGCTCGTACGTGTTCGACT
>CAZNSB010000457.1:0-3849 GCA_964575155.1 uncultured Planctomycetaceae bacterium
GTGCAGATGCAGGCGGCCTTTCAGAAGCACATCGACGGCGCGATCTCCAAGACGATCAACCTCCCCGAGGACGCCCCCGCCGACGCCGTCTCGGAGGTCTTCGCCCAGGCCTATCGTGCGGGCTGCAAAGGGATTACGGTGTACCGCCACGGCTGCCGGCCCGGGCAGCCCATGGACTATCAGGCCCAGGACGAATCCCCCGTTCGCTGTCCGCGGTGCCACATGGGCCTCGACGACCAGGTCGCATGCAGCCGATGCCCCCGCTGCGGCTACACGATCTGCTCCTGAGGCGGAAGAGCCCCTCCTTCCTGCAAGACATTCCCGCAGAACCCCTTGGGGCATGCCGGCGTGCGGTCCGGCCGGCGCCGACCGCCAAACCGCTTCGCGGCCTTGTCGGCCGGCTGCGACGCGGGTAGAATACGGGTTGCCATGAAACGCGTACTGATCACCACCTGCGCTCTGGCCGGCCTGACCGGTTGCCACGTGCCCCAGCCGCAGACCACGCGGACCAAACCCAGGCTCATCTCCGAGCCGATCACCAACGGCGTCTACTATCTCTTCGTGCCCTACACCTACAACCGCGACAAGCCCGCCCCCCTCATCGTCACCTGCCACGGGACCGACCCCTTCGACGTCGCCGCCCACCAGGTCGGCGAGTGGAAGTGGCTCGCCGAGCAGCACGGGTGCATCCTGGTCTGCCCGAAGCTGACCAGCACCGACGGCCTGCTGGGGGCCGGCTCCATCGGCCGGTTGCTTCGGGACGAGCGGCTGATCATGACGGTCATCGGGCAGCTTCACTACCTGTACAACATCGACCGCAAGAACATCATGATCACCGGCTTCTCCGGCGGGGGCTTTCCGGTCTACTTCGTCGGGCTGCGCCACCCGGACATCTTCTCGGCGGTGGTCGCCCGCAACTGCAACTTCAACCGCCACGCCCTCGAGGGGTGGTATCCCCCCGAGGCCCTCGCCAGCCCGGTCATGGTCTACTACGCCGAGAACGATCCCGGCGCCATCCGCATCCAGTCCGAGAACGCCATCAAGTACTTGCGTTCGGCCGGGTTCAACCTCCGCACCGCCATCGTGCCTCGCAAGGGGCACGAGCGCACCCCCGAGTACGCCATGAAGTTCTTCCTGGAGCACTGGCGCGGCACGCCGCCGCCGTTCCGCCCGCCGCCGAACTCCAGGATATCCCCCCGCCTCACCCGGCGCCTGACCCGACGGTGACGGCCGCGGGGGGCGCGAAAGGGCCATCGCCATGCGAGGCGTGCTGATCGTCCTGGCTGGGCTTTCCTGCCTGGCGGGCTGCCCCAGCCGGCAGGCGCTCCATCGCCCGAGACTCGTCCTCGAGCCCGTCACCGGCAGGCCCTACTACCTCTTCCTGCCGCGGGCCTGTGGCCGCGACGGGCCCGCACCGGTCATCGTGAGCTGCCACGGCACCGACCCCTTCAATACCGCAGCCTTGCAGGCGTCGGAATGGTATCCCTTGGCGGGGGACCACGGATGCATCCTCGTCTGCCCATTTCTGGAGAGCACCGATCTCGGCCTTGTTGACGCCCCGAGCATCCAGGGGCTCAAGCGGGACGAGGGCGCGATCCTGAAGATCATCGAGGCCCTGGGCAGGCAGCACGACATCGACCGCAGGAACATCCTGATGACGGGCTTCTCGACGGGCGGCCACCCGGCGTACTTCGTGGGGCTGCGACACCCGGAGGTCTTCTCGGTGGTGGTCGCCCGTAGCTGCGCCTTCAAACGAGAGGTCCTGGAGGGGCGTTATCCCCCCGAGGCCAAGGCCGTCCCGGTGTTAGTCTACCACAACCAGCGCGACCCGGAGGTCATCCGCGCCGCTTCAAAGAACGCCGTCCGCTGCCTCCGCGCCGCCGGGTTCAGTGTGACCAGGGCCGTCTTGCCCGGCCCGGGGCACGAAATGAGGGCGGAGGTCGCGATGAAGTTCTTCCTGGAGCACTGGCGCGGCACGCCGCCGCCGTTCCGCCCGCCGCCGAATTCCAGGATATCCCCCCGCCTCACCCGGCGCCTGACGCGACGGTGACGCGCTCGCCGGGGGCGGGAAAGGGCCGGGTGCCACGGCAGCGCAGTTTGCTGCCGTGCGAAGCGCGCACGGCTGCACACGGCGCAGCCGTGGCACCCGTAGATTCAAAGTTGGCAATAGGCTAGAGCTTCTCGGCCAGGGCCTCGGCCTGGGCGATGGCCTGGCTGAGCTTCTCTTCGGCGACCTCCTCGCCGGCGGCCAGCGTCGGCTCGACGAGGATCGTGTGGACGTCGCTGATGCCCATGAAGCCGAGGATCGCCTGGAGGTAGGGCCTCTGCATGTCCATCTCACTGCCGGCGTATTCCCCGCCGCGGGCAAGGACGAGCACGGCGGCCCTTCCCATCAGCAGCCCGCGGTAGCCCTGCTCGGGGGAGAAGGCGAAGGTCATCTGCGGCTGGACGACGACGTCGATCCATTGCTTCAGCCGATAGGGGATGGAGAAGTTCCACATGCCGCAGGAGATCAGGACCAGGTCGGCGGCCTTGAGCCCGTCGACGACCTCGACGACCTGTTTCCAGGCGCGGGCGTCGTCGTCCTTGGGCTCTTGTCCGGCCAGCACGGCGTACTTGGCCCGGGCCGCCGGTGCGGCAAATTCCGGCAAATCTGCCGAGAACACGTCCAGTCGATCGATCGTCGTGTCGGAACGGAGCTGGCAGTAGCGGTCGAGGAACTTCTTGGCGACGCGGGCGGAGAGCGAGTCTTCCCCTCGCGGGCTCGCCTGCACGTGGAGGATGGTTTCCATGGCGGGTTCCTTCTGGGTTGCGCATCATTGTAGCCGCCCGCGCGGCGGCCCCCCGGGCGTTTCCCGGCCCCCCGGTCGGCGGGTGCATTCCGCGGGGGAGTGTCGGATAATCGTCTTGCCTTGCGGCGGGGCATTGGCGTAGGGTATCGCCTTGCCCGTCTCCGCGGGGAGTCCGGGCGCCGCCGGGGCTTTCGGCTGCGGATGCCGGAGCTGGCGGCGGGTTGGCCGGCGGGGGGCCGGCAGGCCCCGGCAGGCGGACCGACCGGCCGGGAAACAGAATGGAGAGTCGCAGTGGCTGAATACAAGGACCTGGACCGGAAGGTCATCGACCTCGGCAAGCAGATCGTCCGCATGTGCACCGAGGCCGGCAGCGGGCATCCCTCCAGCGGGCTGTCGTTGCTGCACCTCGTCACCGCCCTGATGTACCGCGTCAGGCGCTACCAGCCCGCCAACCCCTGGAACAACGCCGCCGACCGGCTGGTGCTCTCGGAAGGCCACGCCGTGCCCGTGGTCTATGCCGCCTACTGTGACCTGGGCGGGGTGGTGGGGACCACCTCCCGCCCCTCCGAGCTCCGCTTCGAGGACGCCCTCACGCTGCGGGCAGCCGATTCCGTCCTCGACGGGCACCCGAACCCGGCCATCGGATTCCCCTTCTTCGACTCGGCGACCGGATCGCTGGGGCAGGGGCTGTCCACGTCGGCGGGGCTGGCGGCGGCGGCGAGGCTGGACCGGATCGACAAGAAGATCTACTGCATTTGCGGCGACGGCGAGGCCCGCGAGGGGCAGGTTGCCGAGGCGGTGGACTTCATCATCGAGCAGAAGCTCACGGCCGTCCGACCGATCTTCAACTGCAACGGGCAGGCGCAGAGCGACTACGTATCGGCCCAGCAGGCGCCGGAGGCCTTGGCGAACAAGCTGCTGGCCTACGGCCTGGAGGTCCGGATCATCGACGGGCACAACTGGGAGGAGATCTTCGAGGCCCTTTCGGCGGACATCGCCGAGAAGCCCATCGCCCTCGTTGCCCGGACGATGAAGGGCTGGGGCGTGAGTGCCCTCC
>CAZNSB010000457.1:3859-4341 GCA_964575155.1 uncultured Planctomycetaceae bacterium
TGACCGAGTTGACCAAGCCCACGTACCATGGCAAGCCGCTCAAGGACGATCAGCTAACCGCGGCCATCGCCGATCTGGACGCCAAGGCCGCCGAGCTGGGTCTGGCCGAGGAGGCACCCGAGGCCAAGGTCGCCAAGCTGACCGCCCCCGCGCCGCAGCCGCGCCCGACCCGCAGCGGCTTCCTGGTGGGGGCATTCGCCGACGCACTTGCCGCCGTGGGGCTGGCCGAGGCCATCGAAACCAAGAAGCTCGCCACCCGCCGCGGCTACGGCGCCGCCCTCAACGCCCTCGGCAGCGACGACCGCGTCGTCGCCCTCGACGGCGACGTCAAGAACTCCACCTTCGCGGTGTGGTTCGCGGAGAACTACCCCGCCCGATACTTCGAGGGGCGGATCGCCGAGCAGAACATGGTTTCGGCCGCCATCGGCCTGGCCGCCGCGGGCAAGCTGCCCTTTGTTTCCAGTTTTGCCAAGTTCCTGGTC
>CAZNSB010000458.1:0-4332 GCA_964575155.1 uncultured Planctomycetaceae bacterium
GATGGGACAACGCCAGCGCCTTCCACGCGCCGAACAGGGTGTCGCTGGCCTTGACCAGCTTCCACACATCGTCGGGCGACCGGCTCAGGTCTGCCATCCGATGAACCATGTCCACAACTTGCTGCGGATACGCCCTGCCCGCCATCTGGTCGCCGACCAGCTTGCCGAAGGGACTGTTCCGCAGCGGGGCGTTTGCCGGGCCGTCGAACAGCAGCGAGTAGTGCTGGAGGTTGGGGTCGCTGTGCAGGAGCCGATGCGCCGCGGTCGGGTCGTCGGGAAGCCTGATACCCCACTTGAGGCTCATGTCCCGGACGTCGGCGCTCGCCACCCTGCAACGGAGTTCCCCCGCCGCATGGCCGATGGCTCGCGGCACGTCGGTCTCGAACTGCGGACCCTTGAAGCCCTTCGGAACAAGCTCGCGGCCCATCCAGGCCGGGCGGTTCGGGTCGTTCCAGGCGCGGGCGCTGATCTTCCACCGCTGTTCGCTGACGACCTCGCCCGCCGCCTTGGCGGCCTTGTACTGATCCGATGGCCTTGACGAGAGAAACGGGGTCAACTGCTCGCCGCTCTTGAGCGTTGCGTCCACCCGCTCAACGCGAGGCGCGGTCCAGGGCTTGCCGCCCATGATCCGCAGGACTTCCGGCTTGCTGGCCTTGCGGAACTCGGCGGTAACGACTCGGGCGATGTAGTCGTCCACCCTCCCCATCGGCACATTCCGGGCCTTGGCCACCTGCCGTATCTCGGCGTGCAGCTTGCCGAGATCGTCGATGAACTCACGCATACCGGGGTGCTGGCCAAACTGCGGGACCGTCTCGCGCAGGGCGGCCTGGATTGGGTCGCTGGGGTGGATACCCTTCGCGGCGTAGTCCGGTCCGGCCTCGATCAGGTCGAAGATGCGAGCCATCACGTCGTCGGCGCTGCGCCCCGTCTGCTTGGCGATGTCATCGACCATCGGCCCCAAGCGTGTCCCCCACTTCTTCGCAACCTGCCCGGTAGTGATGATCGCTTTCGCCCCGAGTTCCTGGTGCATGGCGGCTTCCATGCGGTGCATCTCGGACGTGCCGGGTCCGAATAGGTACTGCTTAGCGCGGCGGGCCTCGTGGAGCGCCTTCTGCAAACGGGAAGCACCTTCAGGTAGAGTCGTCAGGCGAGCCTTGCCGATGGCGGCACGGGCGGCGGCCTGAATCTCCGCCGGGGCCGTCGGCGCCGTGAGCATGGCCCGCGTCTTGCCCGTCGCCACTTCGGCGGTCAACTCGGCCTTCCGGCGAACCCTCTCGGCCTTCCCGACGTACTTCCCGAGCGCGGCGCGCTCCCCCTTCTTCCAGCCACCCTTGGCGGCGATGATCGTCTGGCGTATCTTCTGGGCCGCTTCGGGCGTGACGACCATCTTCCTCGACATCTTGGCGATGGCCTGCTCCGCCTTCTCGGTCCGGCGTGCAAGTTCCGTGGCCCTCTGCTTGGCCGTCGCCGCGGCAGCCGCCTTGCCGACCTTCCGCCTGACCGCCCGCCTCGCGGTGGCCTTGCCGAACGCAGCCTGAATCCCCTTGATCTCCCCGAGTCCCTCGCCCGCCGCCGTCTTCACCATCCGCCGGTAGATCGCGGCCTGCTTACCGATGGGCGAGGTCAGCAACGGCTTCGCCATGAACGGCACGCGGGCAAGGCCCCGACCCTTGAGACCATGTTTGACGAAGAACTGCCGGGCGCGCCTCAAGGTTTCGATCTTCCGGGCCGGCCCTGGCATAGCTTGCCTGGCGATGGTCCGAAGGATGCGCCCGCCACGCTTCCCGGCAAGCTGCCTGATGGCCAGCTTTTCCGCAGCCTCACGGCTCATCCCCTGCTTGATGAAGCGACGGACGAGCCGCACACCCATCTTCGGGGCGGCCATGGCGCGCTTGCCAACAGCCGCTCGGCCCAGCGCTGCGGCCAACTCCGGCCTGACTGCCTTACCCTTGACCATCGCGCGGGCACCCGTCAGCGCAGCTCGCTTCGCGGATGGGAGTACCTTGGGAACCCCAGCGGCGACCCGCATGCCCGTGGTCGCCCCGAGCGTGGCATACGTCAAGGGGTCGATCAGAACGTCCGTGGTGAATCCCAGAATGGCCCGAGCGACCTTGCTCTTGACCCCCAGCTTGTTCAGCACGTCGCTCATATAGACGCGGCGCATGCCGAGGGTCGCCCGCTCCTTCTTCGACACGTCCACCCCGGCGATCTTCCCGATGATGTTGGCGACAGCGTTTCTGGGCAGGTCGATGATGTCCAGGACCTTGACGTAGGCCGGGCGCTTGTCCTGGACCTTGAGGGCTTTTCCGATCCGAGCGCGGATCTCGCCTTCGCCAAACTCGTTCAACTCGCCAAGGCTGATGCGACCAGCGCGTCGGCGTTCTTTGGCCTGACGCGCCGCTGTGCCTGCGACCGCCCTAGCCGTAGGCGGTAGCTCAGGACGCTGGCCCTGTGTGGTGCGCAAAATGCCACGCACCGCTGGCGGGAGAAGTTTCAGTGCTGCCGGGCTGATAGCCATTGGCGTCTCTTCTACGGCGTAGCGGTTGGCTGGGCTGGAGCCTGTGTGGCTGCGGCCAGCATACCAAGGATGCCGTTGATCTCACCCAGCGTCCATTGTGCTTGCTCAACCGGATATGGATCCCAGGGCGTTGTCCCTCCCAAAGCAAGGTTGTGTCTTTCCTGCCAGCCTGGGGTCAACTGGTCTGCCAAGGCGGCTTCCAGCCGCCGCTTGAGGTCGATGATACTGGTGTAGAAGCCACTGCCTTGCACTGCCTTCGCAATATTCGCTGGTGCAGCCTGCGGCTCGGCAGAACTCTGCGCACGGGCCAGCATCTGTCGGATTGAAGCCCTCGTGTCACGCACTGTTTCCCAGGGCCGTGTCATTCCACCAAGCGGGTCTCGTTCGCTAACCACTCTTGGCAGGTTCACGGCATTTTCAACGTCCGTATTGACCGTGGCTGTGGGTACTATGCCAGCCGTGGGGAGCTGGCGTGTTGCGGCGATAGTGGCGGCTGTTGTTGCTCTGACGCCGGCGGCTTGGGCTTCCACACCCCTTCGCGCCGTCACATCTTGGTAGGTCGGTGGCAGCACGGCGCCCGCACCAGCCGGCGGGGCAACCGGCCGCGCTGTCTCGGGGGCGCGGACGTACTCCGGCAAAAGTGTCCGCGGGGTCCATGTTGGCCACTCGGGGCGCGGCCGCTCGGCCACTTCGGGCGGCCGACTCGCGCCAGCAGGCGGAGCCGCTTCGGGTGGGGCAGGAGGTGAGCCCGTAGGCCGGAAGCCCGTTCGGTACATGGTTCCAGCGGTGCCCTGGCCGGTCGTCGCGGGCATAGGGATACCCTCCGTTGGACCGGGCAGTATCCCAACGGGCGGCTCAGGCGTAGCCACAGCCGGTGGTGCAGGTCGAGCCGTGAGGTAGCCGCCAAGCGTCAGGTACTGGGGGACCGGAATCCCCCTGCGCGTCAGTTCGGCGGCGACCTCATCGGCGCTCCAGCCTTGACCGATGAGTCTCATCACCACGTCCTGTACTTGCTGGGGTATCGATACGACAGACTCGGCGGGCACCGGGGCTACTGGGGCTGGGGCCGCTGGGGTGGCCACCGGTCGGGGCGCGGTTGGCGCGGGACGGGCCAAGTCCCTGTATGCCCCAATGCCCTCAATGCGCTCGTGGCCGGGAACCGCTTCTTGTTTCTCGAAAAGCCCGCGAAGGGTTGTGGCCGTACCGGCTTCGGCCCGCCGGCCTTCGGCCTCGCGCTCACCCCCGGCTTCGGCAATGTCGTACCGGGTAGCGGCAACAGCCTCGCGCAGCCAACGTTGGCGCTCCTCTTGAATCTTCCTGCCTTCTGGGGTTGCCAGCTTGGCCGTGCGTTCCGCCTCTCGTTCCGCGTATCGCTTCCGGGACTCCAACTGCCCTCTGAGCACTTCCGCCCCTTCCGGCGTCTGCGTCCAGGGCGTGAACGCCCGGGTCGGCTTGCGGGATGGAGGGCCAGTGGCCGGAGGCGGGCGACCAGCAGCGACGTAGGTGCGCCCGGTCTTGGCCGCCTCCGCCTTGGCCTGCGCACCGGCGGCGAATCTCTGTCCGCTCTCCTGCGAACGCGCAGCCTCAGCCCGCTTCGCTGCGGATTCCTTGGCGGCAGCCGCAGTCCTCTCACGCGAGATGGTCAGCGCCGTCTCTTCGGGAGTAGGCCGCGTTGACCGGCTCACCAGGCCGCGGGAGCCCTTCTTCTTGCGCCTGCGAGTCTCGGCGCCAATGCCTGAAAAGAAGTTACCCATAATAGTCTCCAATCGCTTGCGTCAGCAGGTGCTCTACATCCCTGTCCGCCCCGCCCATCT
>CAZNSB010000459.1:0-4316 GCA_964575155.1 uncultured Planctomycetaceae bacterium
CCAAGGATACGCCGCTTTTTTCACGTCGCCAATCCACAACTTCCGGTTATAACCCACACAATGCCGGCCAATCCCCCCACACCCGCAAGTACCGCCCTTGGCGCCCCGTGGTGGTCATTCGTTTCGAAGATGACGGGAAAGCGGAGGCCTTCGAGCGTTACCTGAAAGAAGGTTCAGGCCACGCCTTCGCCCGCCGGCACTTCTGGTAGCCCTGGAAGCGACATCCCACCGTAGAGCAGGCAAGCAGGAGAGAACGGCGACGACGCGCCTCCTGGCTCTCCCGGCCTGAGTGGCCTGACGCCGCTCACCTGCGGCTTGCCCGGCGTAGCCTTTCAGCCTTCGCAGCCCAGGCGCTTACGGCAGAGCAGGCCGGCGAAGCCGGGTCTCCTGTTCACCTTTCCACTGCTCTTGGCGCCTTTGGACGTGTCTCTGCAGAAACGGTTTCGCCGCGGCGAACTTCGCCTTGGCTGGCCAGTCGATGAGCAGCAGATTCTCCTTCGTCTCCATTCTGTCGAGCCTGACGGACGCGAATCGCCATGATGCCCAATCCCGGGCCGGCCTGTGAAGAAGCACGCCCAACCCTCCGCCGGGTCGCCCCACCCATAGCCCCCTCCAGACCTGTCCCTGATATCAGAATCCCGTTGCATGCGCCGCGCGGCGCGGTAGACTGGCAAGGCATGGGACTGGCTGCCGAAACGTGCCCAGGGTTTGCCCGCGCTCGAGCGGCTGATCGCCAGGCTTCAGGAGCGGGCTTACGGGTTGACCCAATTGCAGTACCGGGCGAGGCAGATTCGGGATCGGCATAAGAGGCTTGGCGAGACGCAGCGATTTGCCGCAAGACGATCCGGTAATCAAACTCATTGCCTTCACGGTTTGCGGACGATAGAATCCTCGAAGGGCCGGTTTCTTAAAGAGTGCCCAAGGAGTGGGCAATGGCAAAGCAAAAGACATTCCGGATTCCGGAGCGCCATGTCGATGATGTTCTTGGTTTTCTGGCTATGGCGCCCGACGAACGAACCCGTTTGCTGAACGCCCTTAGCGACGCGCCATCTTGCTTGACCAGCAAGGACTTGATCAGTGAGGTTTCTTCGGCCCTCGGCAGGCCAGGGCGAGAGGTTGAGGGGCCGATAGTTGTAATGATGAGTCTTTATAACACTCGCTTGGCCATGAAGATAGAGCTCGGCAACTTCATAAAGGTTCTCAAGGAAGAAATTGAGCCGTGGGCCCAAAAGAAGGGAATTGACAGCATTGACTGGGATTCTATCGAAAAGGATCTGTCGCGGATAGCCGAGATGCACCAGCCACTTGGCGCCACTGCTAAGGCCAGCGAACTTCAAACTGAATACGAGAGGGTGTTCTTAGATGCGCGCATTCTGTCAGATATACGTACCGTGTTCGCACCAGATCTCTCGGAGAAACCAACCGTCTCCTTGATCATCCACAATCTCAGAATCTCGTACAGCCAGGATGGCAGGACAAGAAATTGCCACTTCGCGTTGGATTCCGATGATATTCTCCAACTACAAAAAGAGCTTGAGCGTGCTGTAGAGAAAGAACACACATTGCAAGACCTACTTGACAGCGCTCGTATATGCTGGCTAGGAGGGGCAGAAAATGACTAGGGCCGTTGTGCGGACTGAGAGAGGCGTCGGAGCCCGCGGTTATTGGCATTGGCATTCTAAGGGGAAAGGGTCCGGCTACATATATCTTGAGGAAATCGACATTAGTGAATGGACCGGAATAAGACACAATCTGGGCCCTGTTACCAAGGGCACTTTTATTCAAAGAGGTGCTCGCGGCGCTAACCTCAGCGGTTTCGTCGACGTGGTTGCTCGGGAACGCTTTGCGCGTCTCGCTGCTCGATGGCGGAAAGAGACGGAGGTTTTGTCCTCTGTGCGCGATATGGTGATGGTGCCGGAATACCAGTACATCATCGGCATGGGAGAGAAGGCGATCCGGTTCTTGCTCGAAGAGTTGCGGGACCGGCCAAATCATTGGTTTTGGGCCTTGAAAGCTATTGCCCAAGAAGACCCGGTGCCCGAGAACGCGCGGGGTAAGTTCCCCGAGATGGTAGAGGCTTGGTTGCGCTGGGGAAGAGACCGCGGGTACATTGCTTAATGGCGTTAAGCCACACGGATCCTCGTTTCTCGTTTGACAGCTGTGGGGGTTTCACAGAAACCAGCCCCGCAAGCGAGCAGTATAACTGTATCGCGTGGGCGGCCGGAAGGGACGATAGATGGTGGTGGCCGGACGAGATGGACCTGTATTTCTGGCCACCGAATGTGCCCCGGGAAGAGACGGTAGACTCCTTCATTGTCGCCTTTCAAGGCCTTGGTTTCACCGTATGCGCGGATGAGAGCTTCGAGCAAGGCTTTGAGAAGGTCGCGCTGTTTGCGAAGAAGGGTGTGCCGACACACGCTGCCCGCCAACTGACGAACGGCTCTAACGCGGGCCGCTGGACGAGCAAGATGGGGTCAGGAATTGATGTTGCTCATGCACTGCAAGCTGTTTGCGGCAAGTCTTATGGGCAAGTGACGGTTGTTATGAAGCGCCCCTTAGGCTCCGGTCCCCCGTCCCACCGTGGCTCATAAGTCCAGGTCAGCATGGGCGTTAGGCCACGTGGGCGCTTTTTCTGTGCCGCACCCAAATGGTCGCCCTACGGCCCCTCTAGCGGGCGGCCTCCCCCTCCACCTCCACCACCCATATATTCCGAAACGCGATCGGGTCGCCGTGGTTCTGGAGCCGGATGCGGCCGAGCGTCCGCGAGCCCAGCCGGTCCTTCGGCACGTCGCCGCCGGGCAGTTCCAGGTCGTTCTGGACCACGCGCCCGTTATGGTCCACCGTAACGCGGGCGGGGCGGAGCAGCCGGCCGTCCTCGCCGTACTGCGGCCGGCGGTACGTCACGTCGTAACTCTGCCACTGCCCGGGCGGGGCGCACATGTTCACCTTCGGGGCGGCAAAGCGGTAGATGGACCCGCACTCGTCCCAGTACCCCGGCAGGCCGTAACTGTCGAGAATCTGCAACTCGTGCCAGCGGAAGTCCTCGAAGGCGACGCCGCTGTTGGCCCGCGTCTGGCCGGTCGCCTCGGCCAGGAGCGGCAGGCGGAACTCCACGTGCAGGTGGTAATCGCGGAACGCCCGCTTGGTCACGAGGCCCGTGGCGATGGCGTGCTCGGTCAGCAGCGGCCAGACGTGGGCCACGCCGCCGGCGATCTTCCACGTGACCTCGTCGCCGCGGTCGGGTTCCCAGTGGTCGAAGCCGGAGCCGTCGAAGAGGACGACGGCGCCCTCGGGCGGCTTGGCGCCGAGGCGGGGCGAGAGGCGCGTGACCTTCTCCAGGGCGAACGGCCGGCCCTCCTCCACGCGGTGCGCATCGTGCCGGCGGCCCGTGCCGGTCATCCGCTCGCCGGCGGCCTCGCCGCTGAACCCGTCGCCGCGGAAGACGAGGCGGCCAGAGTCGGCCCGGCCCTCGGCCCGCCCGTAGACGGGGCACCGGTGGTCGAAGACCTCGCGGAAGACGATCGCGTACCGCCCGCCCCCGCGCGGGATGACCTGGGCCACGAGCGGCCGCGGCCGACGGTTGCCTTCCTTCGTGAACTGGCCCTGCCAGTCGCCGAGGAACGGATCGGCGCCCTTCTCCGCGGCAGCGGCCGCTGCCGAGGCGGCCAGCGCGATGGATGAAGCCAGGAGAATCGTCCACGCCCGTGTGCGCATCGTTTGCTCCTCCATTGAAGACCAGCCGCAAGCGTCAAGCCGCAGGACGCAAGCCACAAGCCAAAAGGCGCAAGACACAAGCCGCGAGCCGGGAGCGGCATTCCCCGGCCGGGCCACACATCAATTGCCGTTGCTTGTCGCTTGCCGCTTGCAGCCTGCGGCTTTCTCGCCCTCACGCCACGGGCTTCTTCATCTCCCTCTCCCCTGGTGGGAGAGGGCAGGGTGAGGGGGTGGCATGGTCACCTGCTGTTGGGTGACCATGTGCCCGTGGCCCGGACCATGGCCACGCAAGCGTGGCCATGCCACCCGGCGGGCTCACCCTCACCCCATCCCTCTCCCGTCAAGGGAGAGGGGGTTTACGCCACGGGCCCGTACCGGAGGCCGAGTTGGGGGGCGCGCTTCCGGCCGAGGGCCTCCAGGTCCGCCCGCTGCTCCTTGGTGAGCGGCTTGTACGCCCGCGCGAACTCGACGTTCTGGACGGCCTGCTCCATCGTGTACGGTCCGACGTTGGCGACGCTGATGCCCCGCAGGTCCAGCGCCCAGGCCATCGCCAGCGGCAGGCGCTCGGGCTCGGTGACGCAGCCCACGTGCCCCTTGCGGTG
>CAZNSB010000460.1:0-2245 GCA_964575155.1 uncultured Planctomycetaceae bacterium
CCGTCGGGGCCTGGCTGATCGGCGGGGCCTTTGCCGCGCTGCTGCTGGCGAACCTGTGGATCCCCCGGTTCTTCTGCCGGACGCTCTGCCCGCTGGGGGCGATGCTGGGGCTGCTGAGCCGGTGGAGCCTCTTCCGCTTCCGCCGCCGCGAGCAAGCGTGCACCGATTGCGGGCTGTGCGAGGCGGTCTGCCCGGCCGCCGCCGCCCCGAGCGGGGAGCTGCGCACCGCCGAGTGCATGGTGTGCTTCAACTGTTCGAGCACGTGCCCAACGGGCGCGGTGAAGTTCGTGCCGGCGGCCGGGCAAGGCGAGCACGAACGGGTGGGCCCGGACCTGAGCCGGCGTGGGCTGATCGCGGCTGCGGTGGCGGGTTTCTTCGCCTGGCCGTTCGGCCGGCTGGCGTCGGCGGCGCTGGGGCGCCCGGGGCGCCGGGCCGTCCGCCCCCCCGGGGCGCTGCCGGAGGAGGAGTTCCTGGCCGCCTGCGTCAAGTGCCACCAGTGCCTCCGCGCCTGTCCGACCAACGTCATCCAGCCGGCGCTCGGGCAGACCGGGTGGGAAGGGCTGTGGACGCCGGTGATGAACTTCAAGCTGGGATACTGCGAGTACAACTGCACCGCCTGCGGGCAGGCCTGCCCCACCGGCGCGATCCGGGCGATGGGGCTGGACAAGAAGCACGGCCGGGGGCGGTTCGCCGCCGCCGGGCCGGTGCGGGTGGGCACGGCCTTCGTCGATCGCGGGCGCTGCCTGGCCTGGGGGATGGCCCGGCCCTGCATCGTCTGCCAGGAGGTCTGCCCCGTCAGCCCCAAGGCGATCTACCTCGAGCGCGTGGAGCTGGTCAATCGCCAGGGCCAGACCGTTTCGCTTCACCGGCCGTGGGTCGACCCGACCCGCTGCATCGGCTGCGGCGTCTGCTCGCACAAGTGTCCGGTGGCGGATTCGCCGGCCATCTACGTCACCCCCGTCAGCGCCTCGCGCGACCCGAAGCACCGGCTGACGCCGTAGGAGGAGATTCGCAGATCACTCCCCTTGCCCGGGCGCCGGGTTCTGAAACAGCTCTTGACCAGTCCACGATATATCCTGGAGGGTCGCCATTTCGGGTGGCATGCTTGCGCTGTCTGCAAGCGTGCTGTCGCCTGAAGGATCGGCACGGCTGCACTCAACGCAGCCGTGGCACCGGGCGGGGGTGTTGCCGGTCAGCCTGGCATTGGGGGTGAGGGCGCGGGCGCCTCCGGCGGCGGAGGGGCGCTTCTGGGCCGACCCGTTCGCCGCCGCAGCCAGCCCGCCGCCGCGGCGCCGATCCCCACCCCCCACATGCCCACCCCGCCCCACCGCAGCACCGCCGGCAGCGGGCGCGGGGCGTCCCACGCCGACGCGGCGAGCGCGACGATGCCAGCGGCGGCCAGGCCGGCCCAAAGCTTGCCTGCCGGCCCCCGGCCGCGCCAGCTCGACCGCCAGGCGCACTGTCCGGCCAGGGCCATTGCCATGAGCAGCACAAGGTTCGTCTCGGCCGGGAGGGCGGGAGTGTACCAGACGCTTTGTCTCCAGATGGTCACCAGCAGCATGGCCGGCACGAGGAGCACGCCGGCGACGAGCTTCCTGCCGGGGGCGGTGAGGATGACGGCCCCGGCGAGGACCGCGGCGGCCGCCGCGCGGAGGTCCGCCACCAGGTACCCGGGCCGGGGCGTCCAGCCGGAGCGGACCAGCCAGCACAGCCCGCCCAAGGCCGACAGGACCGCCGAGGCCGACAGGGCCGACGCCAGGGCCAGGGGCCTGTCCTTGCGGGCGGGGCGGCGGCCCTCGCCCAGCAGCAGCGCCGCGAGCATGGCGACGGCGTAGAAGGTTGCGGTGAGCATGACCGGGCGGGTGGCGCCCGGCCACGTGTCGCCGCCGGACATCTCCAGGGCGAGGATCTTCCCGCCGGCCGCCGCCGAGACCACGCTGGCGCCGACGATGGCGGTGATCAGCGTGACGCCCCAGCTCGGCAGGCGGAGGCATCCGACGGCCGCGGCGTGGACGGTCCCCACCGCTACCCCCACCGCGGTCGCCCCGGCCAGCATGGCCAGCGGCGGCGCCCCGGCGGCGGCGATCCGGGCGGCGACCACCGACCCCAGCCCGAAGACCACCCACACGCTCAGGTCCACCCCCCCGCTGGCCAGCACCCAGCCCAGCCCCAGCGCCGGCAGCAGCCAGGGGTTGACCGCCTCCTTGAGGAGGTATTGCATGTGCTCGCGCCACGTCTGCCCGAG
>CAZNSB010000460.1:2259-3810 GCA_964575155.1 uncultured Planctomycetaceae bacterium
CGCCCCCCAGGGGACCACCAGCACCGGCAGCAGCACCGCCAGCAGCCCCACCACGTACAGGTCGCGCGACAAGAGCTCGCCCACACGCTCCCGGCGGAGAGGCTTGTCCAATGGAAGAGTCTCTGGCCACGTCATCGCCGAGAGTCTACCGGAAGCGCGGGCGGAAGTCTGCGCTGAGAAGCTGTTTCAGCACCGCCGGGGCGCCGGGCGAAGCGGGCGGCGCCGGCGGGGCTACTCCGTCACCGGCACCGGGCCGGCCAGGGCCTGGAAGTCGGTCATGGGCGAGCGCTCCCCGCTCAGGATCACCTCGTGGTCCATGCGAATCTCGGGGCCCTTCATCGCCAGCCAGCGGCGGGCGACGGCCTTCTTGGCCTCGCTGACGCCGGCGTGGTCGAGGAAGAGGGCGGCGACGATGAGGTAGATGGCCATGTCCACCAGCCGCCGGGCGGAAAGGTCCATGTACTCCGTGCCGGGCTGTTCCTTGACGAAGGCGATGGCCTGGGTCAGGAGTTCGTTGCCGGCGGCGATCTGCTCGGCCAGGGACGCCAGGTCCTCGGGGAAGTCCTTCTCCAGCAGCTCGGCGACGAGGTTGTTGGCGGTGCCGGAGCCGACGCCGCGGACGGCGGCGAGGACCTGGAGCTGGGTGGTACCCTCGTAGATGGTGGTGATGCGGCTGTCTCGCAGGTGTCGCTCGACGGGGTAATCCTTCATGTACCCCGACCCCCCCAGGACGGCCATCGCCCCGTTGGCGACGCGCATGGACATCTCCGAGGCGTAGTACTTGCTCATCGGCGTGAGCAGTTTGTTGTACCGCCTGTACATTCGCGATTCCTGCTTCAGCCGCTTCTTCTCCGCCGCGTCGGCCACCTCGCCGAACTCCAGCTTCCGCAGCGCGCCAAGCTCCAGATCCACGGAGAAGCTGGCGTGGTAGGTCAGCGCTCGCGCCGCCTGGATCTCGACGCTCATCTTCACGAGCAATTCCCGGACGGCGGGGAAGTTCTCGATGGCGGTGCCGAACTGCCTGCGGCCGGCGGCGTAGTCGCGCGCGACGCGGTAGGCGGCCTCGGCGATGCCGAGCGACTGGCCGGCGATGCCGACGCGGGCGCCGTCCATGAGGCTGCGAACATAGGTGATCAGGCCGCGCTGGCGCTCGCCGATGAGCTTGGCCGGCGCGTCGTCGAAGAAGATCTCGCAGGTGGGGCTGCCGTGGATGCCGAGCTTGCTCTCCAGGCGTCGGATCTTGACCTTCGGCCCGCGCTCGACCAGCAGCAGGGAAAGCCCGCGCCCGTCGGAGATCTCCGGCTCGCTGCGGGTCAACACCAGCAGCACCTCCCCGCAGCCGTTCGTGATGAACCGCTTCACGCCGTGGACGAACCAGTTGCCGTCGCCGTCCTGGTAGGCGCGGGTCTTGACGGCCTGGAGGTCGCTGCCGGCGTCCGGCTCGGTCAGGACCATCGCCCCGGTCCACTCGCCGGAGGACATCTTGGGCAGGTATTCCTGCTTGATCTCCTCCGACGCGAATGCGTTGATCGTCTCTGCGATGCCCTGGAG
>CAZNSB010000460.1:3820-4309 GCA_964575155.1 uncultured Planctomycetaceae bacterium
GGCGATTCCCGGGGCATAGGTGACGCTGCCGTCTTCGTTGAGCGTGTTGCCGAGCAGGTCGGTTTCCTCAGCCGTCGGGGCGATGATCTCCGCGGCGAGCCCGCCCAGCGATTCGAGGATCCGCCGGTAGTTATCGACCGCGTCCTCGGCGCTTTCCGGGGCGAAATCGAACTGCTCTGCGAAGCGGAAATCCTCTTCCACAATCGTCGCGATCCGCGCAACGTCCATGTGATGGAAGAGGAATTGAATGTCCTCGTTGTCTGTGTAGAAGTTGGCCATTCCTGTCTTCCTCTACGACGCTCACACCATGACCACGGATAAAGGCGCAAGTCGCCGTCTTGATCGCAGTGCAATCCAGCTACGCCTTCTGAACCGCCCGAACCGCCTTGGCGACGCCGGCGCCCGTATGGATGACCTTGATCATCTTCGGGATCACCTCGTCGAGGTCTCCGACGATGCCGTAGTGGGCGATGGAAAAGATCGGCGCAT
>CAZNSB010000461.1:0-4302 GCA_964575155.1 uncultured Planctomycetaceae bacterium
GGCGTTTTTCTCCGAAAACAAACTGTGCTCGGTACGGCGGCTGTTCCCGCCGCGGGCGCCTCCGTGATCCGCCAGGGAGGAACCATTCGCGCCAGGTCCGCCCCTGTCGCGACCTCGGACGGAAGCCGTAGGGAACGGCCGGACCGGCCGAGATGTTCGAACCTGCGCCAACCTGCGCCGCCC
Organism: uncultured Planctomycetaceae bacterium; assembly: GCA_964575155.1. GTDB lineage: Bacteria > Planctomycetota > Phycisphaerae > SM23-33 > SM23-33 > CAZNSB01. Next base: position 184 of record CAZNSB010000461.1, read on the forward strand.
TGGGCGGCTTGCGGCGCACCCGTACGCGGGCAGCCGGTAGGCTTGCAGTGGGTCGGGTGCGGCGATGATGGAGCTGCCTCGAATAGCCATGGCGTTCACGCGGATCGAGTAAGCCTTTCAAGTGACGGGAGTTGCGACGATGGGTTGAGGATGCAGTCCAGGTAGGCGATCAGACTCGGTTCAAAGACGTGCCAGTTGCCCCGATTGTTACGGCCGGTTGCAGACCGGCCGTATTTATGCGCTTACGGCGTTTCTGCCCTCCTGCCGCGGACCTTGCCTAAGTCACCATTTCGCCCTTGACGTTACCCTTTTGCCCAGCTTCTTGTGGCGCATTTGTGGCGCGCGAGTTGCCGAGCCGTCCCCCAGCGGTCTGGCTGTGGCCACTCGCGAATGGCTGAGGCCCGCAACAACCTCGGCTGAAAGCTAGAGAAAGGCTTCCCAAGGAGTGCTCCAGCGAGACCGTCCGGAGCGGGCGGCGGCGCAAGACCAGCAGCGCCGCCGCCCGCCCAGTTGCCCGACTTCTTAGCTAGCTGCCTTGCGTCGGCGTGGGGGCTTGCGTCCCGCCGCCAGCTTGGCGATGGCTCCTCGGGTATCGACCAGGACCGGGGCCGAGTAGAACCGCATCGTTGTGTGGACGTTCCTGTGCCCCATCAGCAACTGAAGCTCTCGAGGCTTGCCCCCAAGACAATGGCCGCATGATATTGGAACCCCTATTGCGAAGGGCTGTACTTAGCATGCGACGTTATGCATTCAAGGAGCCCTTTCGGTTCGGGGCAGGCACGGCGCAAAGATCGCTGGTCCGCCACACCAGAGAGCGGCCTCGCGGCCAAGGCACGTAAGTGCTTACCATTCAACACAGACGAGATTTTCGGGAGGGGCAACCTCTCGGCCTCACCTGCGCCGGATGGTGATGCGGTGCTTGCCCTTGGTGACGACCAGCTTCTCGATGGTCACCAAGCCGTACCGGTCGGCCACAGCCTGGCCGGACCGGACGACTTTGGCCGGCTTGGCCGCCGCGCCCTCCGGCGGCTTGGCGGGTCCTTTCTTGGCCACGGCCGCGGGCGGCGTTGCCCGTTTAGGCTGGCCGCCGCCCGGCGACTCCGCGGCCCTGGCCGGCAGGAGCGCGTTGGTCCAGGTGAACTCCGCCCCCGGCTTGGGCTTGAACTTCTGACACCGCCGCGGGGTCATGTCCAGGGCCCCCTCGGGCAGGGGGCAGCGAGGGCCGATCCAGAGAGTGATGGCGTAACGATCGGCCGTGTCCTCGATACTCTCGCAGTCCCACATGACCCAGCCATTCACCTGCCCGCCGAGGGCGTCGCCGGACCTTCTGTCGCCTTCGCCGACGTTGTCGTCGAGGCTGCAGTTGGCGAAGGCCGGCGTCGAGCGGTCGCGGCGGATGACGATCTGCCCGCGCTTGAGCGCCTCGGGCACGGCTACCCCCGAGGCGGCGCAATAGACGAAGGGCTGCTTGCTCTGCATCATGGCCCACATGAATCGCGGATAGGGCGGCCAGCCGATCTCGGTGTCGTGACCGCCACACGCGACCTGGCACCAGACGTACGGCAGCTCGGCCCTCGGGTTGGCCAGCACCCAATCGATGAGGTTGGTGTACACGTACGGGTTCTCGTCGTCGGCTCGGCCTTCGTACATCTGCGGCGTGCCCCAGATGGCCCGCGCCCGGTCCCAGCAGCTCCACCCCTTGGTCATCTCCGCCGCCATCCAGCCGCTAATCATGGCGTACAGGTTGCCGTACCGCAGGTCCGACGAGCCCCACGCCCCCACGTGCACGTTGACGCGGTTGCGGTCGATCGGCCAGGCCTTGCAGGCCCATTTCGCCAGGGCGGTCTGGCGATTTATCAGGAACGGCTGCCACTTGCCCTGGTCGAAACCCTTGAGCGTGTAATTCGAATCGTGCAGCCCCATGCGCATGTCCACGTCGCCGCCATCGGGTTGATCGGCGGTATGGCACAGGTAGAAGCCTTTCAGGGGGTGCCAGAGGCGAGGCGGGGTCGGGTGCTTGCCCCACCCGCCGCGCAAGATCGTCATGGGCGCGGGCTTTGTCAGCAGCTCGGGGCAGAACGCCATTCCCACGTCATAGCGAAACGGCACCGGGGACATCGGCTGGACGGTCCAGAAGGAGTACCACTGCTGCGTGAAGCGGACCTTCCCCACCTGCGTGCGAAACTCGGCATACAAAACCGGCTCAGGGCGGGCAACCGCCTGGCGAACGGGACCCACCGAGTTGGCCCGCGAGATGTCCTTGGCGTTGACCACGCCTTCCTCGGCCGCCAGGACCGCGTAATAGAACGCGCCGGCCTTGTCCACCGTGTGCACGTAAAGGCCCGTGCCCGGACCGACCGGCTTGCCAGGCTCCACGGCCGCGCGGACGACCGTCACCTTGGCCGGGTCCCCCATCGCCTCGCCCCGGCGGCCGGCGTCGATCGCCCTGAGGCCGGTTGGGGTCTTGATCGGAAGGGCCATGCGCGTGTTGACGGCCGAGCCCGGCAGCAGCTCCGCCAGCAGCCGGGCCCGGCCCACGTTGGCGGCGGTGATCGGGCGATCGTGGCAGTACACCTGGTAGGTCATGCGCCGCCCGGGATGGTCCGGTAGCGGACCGTAGTAGTTGCCCCTGAACTTCTCCAGCAGGTCCTTCCAGGTCAGGGTTTCCCGGGCGCCATCGGGCGGGTCGATCTCGTTGAAGGTGATGAACACCTGCCCGGCCCGGCAGAAAGCCTTGACCTGCGAGGTCTGCGGCGGCAGCTTGTCCGCTGCCTTGCCTTCGTAGGCGATCTCCAGGAACGTGGCCGGGGCGTCGAACGCCCGCCGCGTTCGCATGAGCAAGAGGCCCTGCTTGGCCCCGGCCCGGGCCCAGCCGCGGACAGCGTCGGTGGCGTCGAGCCACTGATACCATGGCGCGGGCGGCTCCAGGCGCTTGCCCGCCGGCCGAAGCTTGCTGCCAGCCTTGACGGCCGGCACGATGTCGAAGCCATTCTCCCTCCAGTTGACGCCGGAGAAGAACAGCCTGGCGCGATACACGGCCGCCCGCCTGGGCAGCGTCGACAGGTCGAAGGCCATCAGCGTGCCCTTCTCGGCGGGTTCGAGCCGCAGGGCGCCGGGGTGCTGCACGCGCCCCTGGACGCCCCACCGGGCCGTCACCATCTCCGCCTCAGCGGCCCCGGCCGCCAAGATGACCGTCACAACGAGCGAGTTGACCTGTCTCATGGCGATTGCTCCTCAACCCCAATTCACTTGGACCGGCTGTAGTGGCCCAGCGGATCGTGCATAGGTGTGTTTGACATCTGGAACCTGTTTCAGCACGCCGGGGGGCGGGTTGGTGGTGCAGTTTGAGCGGTCGCCGCCACGGGCCAGGTGCCGACGCACCGTCGTGCGGCTGACGCCCAGCTCGCCGGCGATCCGCCGCTGCGACCAGCCACGCTTATGCAATGTCAGAATTGAAGTTACGATCTCCATCTTGAGTTGGTTGGCCACCGGCAGGCTCCTTCGCGATTCCCGCTCCGGGAATCCGCGAGCCTACCCAGCAGTCCAGCCCGCTACATCAAGTGGGACACTTCCACCCACCCCTTACTGGCACACTTTCCCCGCCCCTCGACACCACGGTACACAAGGCTGCTGGACCAGCACACCCGCCCCAACAGATAGCTTACAAAGGTCGCTGGACCCGCACACCTCGCCCGTTCTGCCCGCCGCTTACACGGATTCGCCGAGTTGCTCCTCGTGGCGGCGGATAAGCGGCGTCAACGTCTGTACCAGACGCCTGGCCGCGCCGTAGTTCATAATGACCCGGGTGTCCAGCCTTAGCTGGTGCACCGGCTGGCCTTCCGACTGTTCGGACAACACGGGAACATTCAGGCCCAAGTCCAGGAGCACCTCTTCAGGGGTCGTACTGGTCCTGAACGCGTTGGCGTAGATGGTGCGCATCTCCCGATCGTCCACCCGAAGCTGGATCTGACGCTGTTCGCCCTGCGCCGGCGCCTCTTCGGCCGGCGTGGCGGGGGCTTCATCCTTCTTCTCGCTGTCCTTGGCAGCCATTGCTTCTCCTCATACCCATCTTCGACAGTTTGGGCGGTGATTGCGAGGCCCGGTTGTTGTTTTACAAGG
>CAZNSB010000462.1:0-1273 GCA_964575155.1 uncultured Planctomycetaceae bacterium
CCCTTCGACAGCGTCCGCAGGACGATGACGTTGTCGCGCCGCCGGGGGAGCTCCAGGCAGTCGGCGTCGGCGAAGTCCACGTACGCCTCATCCACCACGAGGACGCCGCGGACCTTTCCCGCCAGGTCGTCGAGCTGCGGGAGGGGATACGTCGTGCCCGAGGGGCTGTTGGGGCTGGCGACGAAGGTGACGGCGGCGGCGGCGGCGACCAGGGCGTCGGCCGGGAGGGCGTAGTCGGCCGGGTAGGGCACCTCGATGGCCACGCCCTCCTGGATCTCGCAGAGCGTGCGGTAGAGCACGTACGTGGGCACGGGGTAGGTAACCACGTCGCCCGGGCCGACGAACGCCCGCAGGATCAGCGTCAGCAGCTCGTCCGAGCCGTTGCCGGCGATGACGCGATCGAGCCCCACGCCGAGCACCTCGGCGACGGCCCGGCGGAAGCGCGTCGCGAGCGGGTCGGGGTACCGCCGCAAGGCGTCGCCGGCCAGCGACCCCAGCACCTCCAGCGCCTTTGGCGAAGGCGGGTACGGGTTCTCGTTGGTGTTCAGCTTGATGGCCTTCTCGCCCGCCGCCGGCTGCTCCCCGGGCACGTACCCGGCCATCCTCTCGATGTTCCTGCGAAAGCGGGTCATTCGTTCTTCTTTTCTCTGCCGCGAACTACGCGAACCAAAGCAGCGGCTTTTTCAAGAACCACTCGGTAGCTTGTTTTGAACAAACACGTCTCCGTTCGCGCTGTTCGCGGCTAATTCCCTATCCTCTTTTCAGCCGCGAACTGCGCGAACAAAAGACACTACTTCGTGAAGACGACTCGCTCGAAATCAAAGTGCTGCTTGCCAAAGTTGACCAGGAAACCCAACGGGAGCCCCGCCGCCTTGAGATAGCTGATCAACTGGGCCTTGAAAAGCGGATTGTCGCGCTCGGTCGCCTTTACCTCGACGATAAACCTCTCGTCCACGAGGATGTCCACGACGTGGTCTCCCACGAGAACCCGATCATAGAAGACCTGCAACGCCGCCTGCTGCTGGACCTTGAAGCCGCGTTTGCGAAGTTCATGGACCAGAGCATTTTCGTAGACCTTCTCAAGAAAGCCGCATCCCAGCCCCTCATGCACTGCAATACACGCGGCCTTGATGTCATAGCTCTCCTGCGGAAAAAGCAGGTCCTTACGCCTCACCTTGGGCTGTTTGCTCTCCAAGCTCGGACCTCTTCACTGGTGCAGACTTCTTCTTCTCGGCCGCGAACTGCGCGAACAAAACCAACTTTTCAGAAAAAG
>CAZNSB010000462.1:1373-4297 GCA_964575155.1 uncultured Planctomycetaceae bacterium
CCCACCCGTACGCCTCGGGCAATACAGCCTCTTCGTTCGCGCCGTTCGCGGCTAATTCCCTATCCTCTTTTCAGCCGCGAACTGCGCGAACAAAACCAACTTTTCAGAAAAAGCCCACCCGTACGCCTCGGGCAATACAGCCTCTTCGTTCGCGCCGTTCGCGGCTAACTCGGCTTCCTTCGGATCTCCACGGCGCGGGCGTGGGCGGTGAGGCCCTCTCGGCGGGCGAAGTCGATCACGTCGTCGGCGTCGTCGGCCAGGGCCGCCGCGTCGTAGCGGATGATGCTGGAGGCCTTGAGGAAGTCGTTGGCCGACAGCGGGCTGAAGAACCGCGCCGTCCCGCCGGTGGGCAGCACGTGCGAGGGCCCGGCGTAGTAGTCGCCCAGCGGCACGGGGGTGTGCGGGCCCACGAAGATCGCGCCGGCGTGGCGGACCTTCGCCAGGACCGCCTCGTCGTCGGCCGTCATGATCTGAAGGTGCTCCGGGGCGAAGTCGTTGGCCACCTCGCAGGCGGCGTCGATGTCGCCCACGACGATGATGGCGCCGTAGGCCTCCAGCCCCGCCCGGATAGCCCCGGCGCGCTCCAGGCTGTCGGGGGGCACCTGCGCCGCCACCGCCTTGGCCAGCTTCTCCGACGGCGTGACCAGGACGGCCGAACCGGGGTTGTGCTCGGTCTGGGCCCACATGTCCGCGGCAACCCAGTCGGCCTTGGCGGTGTCGTCGGCGATGATGAGCACCTCGCTGGGGCCGGCGAGGCTGTCGATTCCCACGCGCCCGAACACCTGCCGCTTGGCCTCGGTCACGAAGGCGTTGCCCGGCCCGACGATCTTGTCAACGGCCCGGATCGACTCCGTACCCAAAGCCAAAGCCGCTATCGCCTGGGCTCCCCCGACGCAATACAGTTCGGTGATGCCCAGCTCCCCGGCCAGCACCAGCAGCATCGGGTTGCGGCTGCCGCTGGGGGTCGGCGGGGAGACCATGGCGATCTCCCGCACCCCCGCCACCTGGGCCGGTACCACCATCATCAGGACCGTTGACGGATAGACCGCCAGCCCCCCCGGCACGTAGACGCCGACGCGATCGACGGGGAGGTATCGCACGCCCAGCTCCCGGCCGCCGCGCCGCAGGGGCGGCGGCGCCTGCGGCGCCCTCCCGACGAGAATGCGCTCCTGGTACTGACGGATGTTGCCGATCGCGCGGCGCATCAGCGCCAGCAGCGCCGGATCCGCCGCCTTGTGCGCGGCGGCGATGTCATCCGACGCGACCCGCAGCCTTTCGGGCGTCAGCGAAACCCCGTCGTAGTTTTCCGTCCGCTCGATGACTGCGATGTCACCATTCTTACGAACATCCTCAAGGATCTCGTGAACAGCGCGCAGGTCCACGCGCTCCCCGCCGGCACCGAGGTCGGGCGCGCGGAGCTTGTCCCGCACGTCGCGCACGGCCGGGTCGTTCAGGGGATCGCTCGTCCTGATGATTCGCACGGTCATGGCAGCGGGTACTGTACGCGGGCGGGGGCGGCTTTGCAACGAGCGGCGCGCGGCTGGCATTTCCCGCCCCGGCGGGTAGAATAGGTGTGGAACGGGCCGCGGGGTGCAGTTCCGAAGAAGGGAGAACGCCATGCGACGAGCGGGCTGGATGCTGGCAGCGGCGATGGCGGTTCCGGGCCCGGCCTGGGCCCAGGCCATCCACACGGACCATGACACGCTGTTCAAGTCGGCCCGGGAGACCGGCCGGCCGGCGCTGATCGTCTACTCGATGGAGACCACCTGCCCCATCGCCATCGGCGCCCGGGACTTCGTCCTGAAGGACGCGGCCAATCGCCGCTTCCTGGCCGGGCACTTCGAGGTCGCCGAGATCCCCATCGCCAAGGGCGGGCGGCGCTACGCCGACTACCGCGGGCGCTTCCCCGGCAAGTTCATCCCCTTCTGGGTGGCCGCCACGCCGGAAGGCGACTTCCTCGACGGTGGCGACTGCGGCACCATCGACGCCGGGAGAAACAGCAAGTGGAGAAAACGCATCGGCCGGATCGCCTCCACCCACCCGCCCATAGGCAAGAAGGACCTCCAGAAGGCCGGCGAGATGCTCGCCCAGGCACGCAAGGACATGGACGCCGGCCTGTGCCTCAAGGCCCACGCCGCCGCCGAGAAGGTCCAGAAGGTGATCTGGTGCCCCAAGGAGCTCCCCGAACAGGCCAAGCAGATCCTCGCCGAAATCGCCCGGCGCGGCGAGAAGTCGCTGGCCGAGGCCGACCGGCTCGCCGAGGGCGAGAAGTTCCTCGACGCGGCGCTGGCCTACGACCGCGTCGCGACCTCCTTCTCGCCGAAGCTGCCCGCGGGCAAGGCCGCCGCCGAGAGGCTCCGCGCCACACTCAACCAGCACAAGGAAGTCCACGCCGAGTTCAAACGAAAGAAACGCATCGCCCGCGCCGACGCCCTCCTGGGAAGGGCCAAACAGCTCGCAGAGGACGGCAAGTCGACGGCGGCGCGATCGACCTACTTCGCCGTCCTGAGCGAATACGCCGACACCCCGGCCGCGGGCAAGGCCAAGGAGGCCCTTGCCCGGATGAGCCCGCGCCGCACCGCGCCCGCCGCGGGCACCACGCCCGCCCCACGCGGCGAGGCGCTCGTCAAGCTGGCCCGCAGCTACCACGCCGCCGGCATGAAGGGCAAGGCCCGGGAAAAGCTGCTGGCCTGCATCAAGGCGCACCCGGCCTCGGCGGCGGCCGGGGAGGCCCGAAAGCTGCTGGCCGAATGGAAGCTGCCTCCCCCGTAGCCACCCCCGGCCCGCCCGTTCCACATTACTGTCCCGCCGATTCGGCGAACCGCGCTTGACCGAGACGAGCGCAACGGGTACGCTCTTCTCGAAGCACACGCCCCCATCGTCTAGTGGCCTAGGATACCAGGTTCTCATCCTGGCGACAGGGG
>CAZNSB010000463.1:0-1649 GCA_964575155.1 uncultured Planctomycetaceae bacterium
CCCACATGGACTCCGTGCCGGTGGTCGCCTTCACCGGGCAGGTCAAGAGCTTCCTCATCGGCAACGACGCCTTCCAGGAGGCCGACACCACCGGGATCACGCGCCCCGTCACCAAGCACAACATGCTCGTCAAGCGCGCCGAGGAGCTCGGCCAGGCCGTCCGCGAGGCGTTCTACATCGCCCGCACCGGCCGGCCCGGGCCGGTGCTGGTGGACATCGCCATGGACGCCACCATCGACAAGCTGACGGCCGAGCCGGAGCTGGAGCCGGCCCTGCCGGGCTATAAGCCCCGCGTGACGGGTCACATCCGGCAGATCCAGGCCGCCGCGGAGGCCATCAACGCCGCCCAGCGCCCGGTGCTGTACGTCGGCGGGGGCGTGGTCATCGCCGGGGCCTGCGAGTTGCTCGGTAAGCTCGCCCGGAAGGGAAACATCCCCGTGACCACCACCCTGATGGGCATGGGCGCCTTCGACGAGTCGGACCCCCTGGCGATGCAGATGCTGGGCATGCACGGCACCGCTACCGCCAACTACGCCGTGCAGGAGTGCGACTGCCTCATCGCCGTCGGCGCCCGGTTCGACGACCGCGTCACCGGGAAGGTCGACACCTTCGCCCGGCACGCGAAAATCATACAGGTGGACATAGATCCGGCCTCGATCGGCAAGAACGTCCCCGTGGACATTCCCGTCGTCGGAGACGCCGCCGACATCCTCGACAGGATGCTGCCACTGATACAGCCCGCGGACCGCTCCGCCTGGTTGAAACGGATCCGGGAATGGAAGCGGAAGTACCCCCTCCAATACGACCGCGGCGGGAAGATCAAGCCCCAGCACGTCATCGAGACGCTCGGCCGGCTGACCGACCACGAGGCGATCATCGCCACGGGCGTCGGGCAGCATCAGATGTGGGCGGCGCAGTTCTACGGCTGGCGCCGGCCACGGCAACTGGTCACCTCCGGCGGGCTGGGCACGATGGGCTACGGGCTCCCCGCCGCCATCGGCGCACAGTTCGGCAACCCCGCCAAGACCGTCGTCGACGTCGACGGCGACGGCAGCTTCGCCATGACCATGGGCGAGCTGGTCACCGCCGTCCGGTACGAACAGCCCGTCAAGGTCATCGTCATCGACAACGGGTACCTCGGCATGGTGCGGCAGTGGCAGGAAATGTTCTACGGCGGGCGGTACTCCGCCACCCACCACCCCTGCCCCGACCTGGTGATGCTGGCCGAAGCCCTGGGCGCCCGCGGCATGCGCGTCACCGAGACCGATCAGGTCGCCGACGCCGTCGCCGAGATGCTCAAGCACGAAGGCCCCGTGGTGCTGACCGCCGCCGTGGAGCCCGAGGAGAACGTCTATCCCATGGTCGCCGCCGGGAAGAGCCTCCACGAGATGGACATGGGCAGGCTGGTTTGACCGCGAGTGCCGCGAATGGACTTCGTGGAATCCGAGGAACATTCGTGAAATTCGAGCAGACTTCGTGAGACTCGAAGCCAATTCGTGAAATTCGTGGTACGGAGAGGTCCAATGAAACATGTCATTACCGCTCTGGTGCAGAACAAGCCCGGCGTGCTGGCGCACGTGGCGGGGATGTTTTCCGCCCGCGGGTTCAACATCGATTCGCTCGTGGTCGGGCGGACCCAGGACCCCGCC
>CAZNSB010000463.1:1659-4293 GCA_964575155.1 uncultured Planctomycetaceae bacterium
CGAATGACCATCGTCGTCATCGGCGACGACCGCGTCATGGAGCAGGTCCGCAAGCAGTTGGGCAAGATCGTCACCGTCGTCCGAATCCGCGATTTCGAGAACGTCGACTACGTCGAACGCGACCTCATGCTGCTCCGCGTCTCCGCCGAGCCCAGCAGGCGAGCCGAGATCGTCGAGCTGGTCAACCTCTTTCGCGGGCGGGTCGTCGACGTCGCCCGAAAGAGCGTCATCGTCGAGCTCTCCGGGCCCGAAGAGAAGCTGGAGGCCTTCATCGACCTCCTGCGGAGCTACGGCCGCCTCGAGCTGGCCCGCACCGGCCTGATCGCCATGCAGCGCGGCGCCAAGGCCGGGGAGAAAGCCGAAGAGGAAGAGTGACGGTCTCTTATTGTCGATTCCAGGCAGGGCGGGGCGGAAGACCCTCCACCGTCAGTCCATCAGCGGCACGCCGTCGGCGATGAGCCGTTGGCGCAGGGCGGGGGCGTCGACGTCTCGGACGTCGGCGCCGCTGTCGAGCATGGCCGCGGCGGCCCCCGCCGCCTGTCCGAGCTGCATGCAGTTGACCATGACGCGCACGGCGGCGGCGGAGGCGTGGTCCGCACCGGCGCACCTGCCCGCGGCGAGGACGTTCTCGAGCCCCTTGGGGATCAGGCTGCGGTACGGCACCTGGTAGCACAGCGTGTCGCGCCTGGGGGCGCCCTCGGGCTCACCGTCCCACCGGCCGGTCTCGACGCCCCGGGCGGTCGGGCGCCGCCACGTCCCGTCCAGCTCCTCGAAGAGGATCCCGCCCCCGTCAGGGTTGTGGATGTCCACCGGATACGTGCCCTGGGCGACGGCGTCCGGGAAGCGAACGCCCTCCAGGACCTCGCTGCGCGCGAGCTGGTGCTCGGCGCGGATGCGGCAGCTCTCGCGCGGGCCGGCGGTCGCGGCGATGTCCACCAGGTGGCAGTCCTCCCAGCCCTTCAGCCCGCGGAGGCGCCCGAGCACCCACCGGAGCTGGTAGCGCCCCTCGACCTCCATCCGCGTCATGTCCAGCGTCTCGGCGGAGTTGATCCCGAGGATGCGGGTCCCGGCCACCATCCGCTCCGACTCGTCCCAGACGCCGACGTTGCCCCACAGGTGCGTCGGGTAGGGCCGGCCGTTGTAGTCCATGGGCTCTTCCTCCAGCGCCGCCAGCGCCTCGCCGAACGACGCGGCGCCGGGCTTGACCCCGCCGACCCGGAAGCACAGCGACGGCGGCTGGCACCGGCCGTGAACGTCCCCGAGCCGGGTCGGGAGCCCGGCGCGGCGGACGAGGTCGGCGTCGCCGGTGCAGTCAATGAACACGTCCGCGCGGATCGCCCCCCGTCCGCTCTTTCCCTCGACCAGCGCGGCCGTTACGCGCGGGCCCGCGCGGAGCACGTTGGCGAAGTGCGCGTGAAGCAGCAGGCGGACCCCGCTGCCCACCGCCAGGTCGTCAAAGACCAGCTTGGCCGTCTCCGAGCAGAAGATGTAGTGGTGCAGGTGGGTCTTCTGGACGGCGCCGAACTCCCCGAGGCGCTCGATGGCCTCGGTCACCAGCCCGCCGATGACGGGCGTCCGGTCGTCCGTGCCGACGACCTTGTGCCAGACGTTGACCCACGCGGCCGTGGCCATCCCGCCCAGGCAGCCCTGCCGCTCGATGAGGACGACCCGCTTGCCCGCCCTGGCGGCCGCCACCGCGGCGCAGACGCCCGCGGGCCCGCCGCCCAGCACGCACACGTCGCACTCGGCCAGCACGTCCACCTCCCGGGCCGGCTCGGACACCGTGCCGCCCGGCGGGACGGGCAGGAAGTCGCTCAGGGGAAAGGTCACGTCGAATCGGTCCGCTCGGGTCATCGTCGCAGTCTCCATCCACTCTGTGGGCCCCACGCGGACAGCCTGCTCGCGGTGGGCCCGATGCGTTGTCCGGGGTTTTCCGGATGACCTCGCCCGGCTGCGCCGCCGGGCAGTCTGCGGGCATTATACCGCCCCGGTTCTCCCGTGCGCCCGTCGGTCTTGCCCGCGACCCGCCGCAGCCCTGCGCCGCCAAGGGCCTCGGCCCCGTGCTGCCTCGTCGGTGGCTTCCATCGTTGCGTTGTCTTACCATGATCCCTGGCCCCGCCGGCAGCCACGAGCGGCAAACGCCCGGCGGACGCCCTGTATGTTCACTGTTGGCCCATTGAATGAGAAGAGGATTGAAGCATGGGTGACTGCAAGCTCATTGTCGGGGACGAGATCGAACGGGAGCTCGCGTGGACCAGCGGCAGCGACGTCTCGAACCTCCCCGGGAAGGCCGTCCGGCTGCGCTTTGTGATGTCCGACGCCGATCTGTTCTCGTTGCGGTTTGCCGATAAGAAGTAATCAGTCAAAGGGAAACACCATGCAGACGATGGATCGTGCGGAAGAAAGCCGGCTCGAGGCCCGTGCCGGTGCAATGCGCGAGACCGTCGAAAGCTTCTTCTTCGACGAGCGCGGCTGGCTCATTGAGAGAATCAACCGGCACACCATGAAGCCTTACGGCAAGCATGAGCTTGCCGACGAGGCCGCCGGGTATGACGACGACGATCCCGAACCGGCAACGGCCGCCGAGCGCTGCACCTATGAAGACACGATGTTTTGCACAGGACTGTATCTCTG
>CAZNSB010000464.1:0-4290 GCA_964575155.1 uncultured Planctomycetaceae bacterium
GCTTCAGCCTGGTCACGCAGATCCCGCCGAGCAAGGCCATCCCCGCGCCGTACTGGCCGCGGGGCACCCTCGGCCGGCCGACCGCCTACCACCCGGACTGGCCGGCGGTCAACGAGAACGGGTGGTACGTCCAGGCCACCCTCGCGCTGATCGAGCAGCTCCAGCGGGCCGAGGGCCTCCGCATCGACCCCGACCGCGTGTACTACACGGGCTTCTCCTACGGCGGGAAGGCGTGCTGGGAGTTCCTCAAGGCCGGGAGGGAGACCTTCGCCGCCGCCGTGTGCGGGGGGGGCTGGCCGATCGGCAGGGCCTTCTGCAACCCGGTCGGCCCCACGCTCGAGAGGCTCAAGCTGGAGGTCCGGCGATACAAGCACATCCCCGTGCTCATCTTCGTCGGCGGAAAGGACCGGATGCGCTTCGGCAGCCTCGCCGTCCACAAGCAGGTCCTCGCCGCCGGCGGAAAGAGCACCTACGTCGAGCTGCCCGGCGCCGACCACATCCCCAGCGCCCGGAGGGGCTGGTCCAACCGCAAGCACGTCGCCTGGCTGTTGAGCCAGCACCGCAGGAACAACCCCGCCCCCGGCGCCGACCCCCACCCCGGCGGGGTGTACCCGCCCAAGCGCCCGACGAGCCCAGGCCGGTGAGGGATATTGCCCACTGGCCCGCCGGCCCTGGGCACCCACACCCAAACCCCCCGACGCTCCGGCCCGCCCCCACCGCGTTCGGAAGAGCCCCGCGGAATCGTATGTCCTTTGTTTCCAAACGCCTCCGGCCGGCGCGGGCCTGCGGCGGGGGCGGGGCGGGTGTGTGGCACGGCAATTGCGCTCCGAAGGGCAAGCAAGCCCGAGCGGGGCATTGAAAAACGAATCAAGAGCTTGGGGCGAAAGAGGGCACGCGGCTGCGGTGGGCGGCCGTCCCCCTTCAAACCAGTCACTTCGTCAAGGGCACTGGCGAGCAGGCCAGGTCCAAGCGGCCCCTGGTGGGGTCGAAGCCAAAGGAGCAGGACGATGAAAGCGAAGACACTGAGCACGGTTGCGGCGGGGCTCCTGATCGGGGCTCTCGGTCTGACGGCATGCGGGTGCGGGCGAGCCGCCGGACCCAATCTCGTCGGCGGCAACAACGGCGGGATGCAGTGGGTCGGCCCCGCCCCGATGCAGTGGGCCGGGCCTAACCCGAACAACCAGAACAACGGCGGGGGACAGTTCAATATGCTCCCCTTCGGCCCGCCGGCGCCACGACCTGTGATCCGTCCGCTTCCGCGCGGGCCCCGGCCGCTGCCCTCGCTTGGCAATCGTTTTCCCGCCAACCCCTGGCCGTAAGCAGCCCCGGGCGGGCAGCAGCACCCCCTGCGAATCATCACCGGAGTTTCTCGGCGGCCGGGCCGGCTTCCGGATGCGGAGGCCGCCCCGGCCGCCGCCTTGCCCACGCCCGGCGGGCGCCCGGCGGGCGGCGCTTCCGCCTGGGTGCCGGGGGTCCCCAGCTCGATACCCGATATTCGCGTCGCCTGACTCCGCAAAGTATGCGATGATCCCGCCCATGGCCTCGACCTCACAGACGCTGATGAGAATCTATCGGGCCGCCCGGGAGCGGTTCGGGCACCAGGGCTGGTGGCCGGGCCAGACGCCGCTGGAGATCTGCGTCGGCGCGGTGCTCACGCAGAACACCAACTGGACGAACGTGGTCAAGGCGATCGGGAACCTCGCGTCGGCGGGGCTGATGAGCGTAACGGCGCTGCACGAGACGCCGCACGCGGAGCTGGCGGGGCTGATCCGCCCGGCGGGGTATTTCAACGTCAAGGCCCGCCGGCTGAAGAACTTCATCGCCCGGGTGCACGAGACGCACGGCGACGACGTCGAGGGTTTTCTCGACCGCCCGGTCGAGACCCTCCGCGCGGAGCTGCTGTCGATCAACGGCATCGGGCGGGAGACGGCCGACTCGATGATCCTCTACGCCGCCGCCAAGTGCACCTTCGTCGTGGACGCCTACACGCACCGCATCCTGCTGCGGCACGGGCTGATCGACGCCGACGCCGACTACGAGGCGGTCAAGGAGCTGCTGGAGGAGAACCTGCCCGACGACGTGGAGCTGTTCAACGACTTCCACGCCCAGTTCGTGGCCGTCGGAAAGCACTACTGCAAGCCGAAGGCGCGGTGCGCGGGCTGCCCGCTGGTACAACTCCCCCACGACCCGGCGGCGGGCACGGCGGGCGATTGAGGGCACGGCCGCTTTGGATATCCCCGGGGCGCCTTTGTATGATGGTGTCGGCGGCCCCGGGCGACGGCGGGCGCCGGATGGGACGTGCGATGAAACGCGCCAGCATGGCCATCTCGTGCATCGGGCTTGTGTCTGCCCTGGCCGGGGCGCTCCAAGGCGACACCCTCGTCACGACCGAAGGGCGCAGCTTCCACGGCCGGCTGGTCAGCGAGGACGGCGGGCGGATCGTCTTCGAGATCCACCAGTATGGCGCGAAGATGCTGAAGACGTTCCGCAAGGCGCAGGTGAAATCGATCACGAGGGGGGCGGCGGCGACGCGTCCGGCCGGGGCTCCGCCCGAGAAGCCCCGCGACCCCGGGCCGAAGCCCCCGCCCATCGTCAAGTACGATCTGCCCAACTACTACGTGATCCCCTTCGAGGGGCACATCGGGATGCACGTTACCGGGCCGTACCTGGCCCGCTGCCTGGCCGACGCCGCCCGGCGCAGGCCCGACGTGGTGGTCCTGTACGTGGACTCCGCCGGCGGGGTCACCTCGGAGGTGGACCGGCTGGTGGAGCTGATCGGGGTCCACGGCAAGGAGCTTCGGATCGTGGCCTACGTGCGCAAGGCGCTCTCGGCGGCCGCCATCACCGCCCTGGCGTGCAAGGAGATCTATGTCGAGCCCCGGGCGATCTTCGGGGCCGCCACCGCCTACCAGACCGGCGCCCTGGACCTGCCGGTGGCCATCGCCGAGAAGTTCCAGTCCGCCTGGCGGGCCCGCGCCCGCAGCGCCGCGGCCGTCGGCGGGCACAACCCCCTCCTCGCCGAGGCCATGATCGACAGCTCCCTCCAGCTCCACCTCGTCAGGGAAAAGACCGGGCGGGTCCGCGTCGAGGCGGGCCCTGGCGCCAAGATGCTCACCGCCCGCGGGAAGCTGCTGACGATGACCGCCGCCGAGGCCGTCGAGGCCGGCCTGGCCAAGGCCGCCGTCGAGAACCTGGTGGAGCTGGGGGACAAGCTGGGTTTCCCGCGGTGGGTCGAGTGCCAGGGCCACGCCACCCTCCTGGCCGACCACGTGAAGAACGCCTTGGCCGACTACCTCAAGAAGTCCGAGAAGCTCCGGGCCCGGTTCAGCGAGAACATGCGGAAGGCGGCGGCGGCCAGCCCGGACAGCCCGAAGGCCCCCTACCAATACTACGGCAAGAGCGGGCGGTTCACCGCGGAGTCGCAAAGGCGGTGGCGGCAACGGTCCAGACAGTGCGCGAACTGGCTGATGCGGGCGGAGGCCGACGTCCGGGAAATGGCCGAGTTCGGCGAGCGCTTCGAGGAGCTCAAGGTGCACGCGGCGTACTTCCGCAAGCTCCAGGAGCGCATCCAGGCCAGACGCCTGGAGATCGTCCGCAACCTCAACAAGCGCGGGCCCGACGATTAGCACGAACAACAGGAGAACGCACATGTCGCTGCCGGAAGGACTGAACCTCGGGCTGGGCTCGCTGCCCCTGCTCAGCAACGCCAGGACGCGGTCGATCTCGGCCGAAAACCCCGACGGGTCCGTCGCCGGCGGCGCCAAGGCCGACCCGGACACCGACAGCCCGGCCTCTCGGCTGGGCAAGGGGTGGAAGGTCCGCCCCTGCATCACGCTGCCGGCCCGCAGCACCACCACGCTGGCGGAGATCGCCGGCCCCGGCGTCATCCAGCACATCTGGATCACCTCCCGAGAGGTCGCCTGCCGCGGGTGCGTCCTCCGGATGTTCTGGGACGGCGAGGAGTCGCCCTCGGTGGAGGTCCCGCTGGGGGACTTCTTCGCCTGCGGGCACGGGATGCGGACGAAGGTGGCCTCGCTGCCGGTCGCGGTCAACCCCTCCGGCGCGCTGAACTGCTACTGGCCCATGCCGTTCGCCAAGAGCGCCAGGATCACCGTCCAGAGCGAGCTCGACGAGGAAATGCCCGCGTTCTTCTACCAGATCAGCTACGCCCTCACCGAGGTGCCCGCCGACGCCGGGCGGCTCCACGCCCAGTTCCGCAGGGCCATGACCACCCGCCGGCGCCCCGAGCACGTCATCCTCGACGGCGTCACGGGCCGGGGACACTACGTC
>CAZNSB010000465.1:0-4284 GCA_964575155.1 uncultured Planctomycetaceae bacterium
CCTTGGCGCTGGCGGCGTCGACCTCGTCCTGCCCCTGGCCCACGTCGCAGGTGATGGGGACGATGCCGGCATCGTCCACGCCGTACTTGCGGCGCAGCAGTTCGATGCAGAGGCTGGAATCGAGCCCGCCGGAGTACGCCAGGGCCACCTTGGTGACCTTCGGCACGGGGGTGTCCATGACCTTGGCTTCGATTTGCTTGACGTCCATGGTCCGTCCTTTCGCAGTGGGCGGCGTGTGTGTTCTCTTGCGGGGCGGCTTTGTATCGCCGCAGGCGGGGGGTGTCAACCCTTTGTCCGGTCGGGCCGCGCGGTGGGCAAGACGGCCCACCGCGCTATCCCCCTTGGGCGGCAGGCCAAGTTGACAAAGCAGCGTTAACCGCTGCTTCCTGCGTAGCGCATCGGCGCCCCGCCTGACGGCCCGGAAACGGCGACTTCGGGACCGGGGTGGTTCGCGGCGGCAGGGGAACCGCCCGGGATTTCGAGCGGCAACAGGAGGGAACCCCCGCAGCGAGGCGGCCGGTGGCCTCACGCCCTGCCGCGGGTGTGTTGGACCCGCGTCTCCCAGGCAGCCAGAGGGGCTTTCAGGCGCTGGGCGTCGTCGGGGCGGTCGGCCAGCAGGTCGTACTTCTCGGCCGGGTCGCCCTGGTGCCACTCCTCCTGGGAGAGCGGCTTCGGCCGGCGATCGTCCGGCCCCCGGTAGGGGCTGTGCGGCGCGGTGTAGGCCACGTACAGGAAGAAGGGATCGGCGTCGGCCGCCGCGGCCGCCGCGACCGTCGCGACCGTCGCGACCGTCGCCCATCGCTTCGCCCCATCCGCCAAAACGCCCACAACGCAAAGGGCTCCGTTCAGGCCCAGGTTGCATTGCCTCCGATGGGCGGGTAAAATGGAGGTAGGTAACGGATGGTCCGTCGTCGCGAATGCGGCTGTTGTTCCGGTCGCGCTTCCGGCTTCGCCCTGCGGGCTATGCCGGACAAGCGGGGCTCCCTCGGCAACAGCCGCGGGAACGTCACCCATGGCGCCGGTTCCGCCTTATGCGAGGCGGGAACGTGTCCAACGCAGGGGGCCGATCTAAGGGGGCATAAGGTGGTTCTTCTCGGCGACAGGACACTTGGTGCGCCGGGCGCCCGCGGGTTCTTTCGGCCCGGTTTCAGTCTCCTGGAGTTGATCATTGTCATTTGCATCATCGCCGTGCTGGTGGCCTTGATGCAGGGCGGCCTGCATCAGGCCTGGGAATCGTCGTGTGATGTCGAGTGCAAGGCCAACCTGTACCGATTGTATCAGGCCCTTCGGATGGGTCGGGATGCGGTGCTGCCGAATCCGAAGTACTGGGTCGGCTTCGTCGAGAACTTCGGCGGCGAGTACTCGCTCCTTTGCCCCCGGGGCGACGCGCACATGATGGACCTGGACGATGCCCCGGTTCCGGGCGACTCGATCCCCGAAGACGAAGGCGGCGGTCAGATTTTCAGGCCCCCGGACCCCGATGACCAGAAGCAGAATGTGCAGTTTATGCAGCCTCCGCCCTCCGTGCACTTTCGTGAGAAGGGCGGCAACGGTGACCTGGAGAGCGACACGCGGATCCGCACCTTCCTCGAGAAGGAGGAGTTCAGGCTCCCGGTCAGCGTCCAGGTGAATATCACGGGGCCGGGGCGCTACGATAGCAAAGGCCAAATGACGTCCGGCACCGTGGACGCCGGGACGGTCGTGAACTGCATCTTTGTGCACTTCGACCCGGTCGGCAGTGGGCCGGCAGAGACGAGCGGTTCACTCAGTCTCACGCAAGAGATTATCGGAATCATCTGCCTCGATTCGCAACTGAACCGCACCGACAACGTCCTGGGCCATGAGGGCACGGTGTACCCTACCGGCAAGGGGTCGCGCGGCTTCGAAAACAATGCGGAGGTTGTCTCTCTTTCGGCGGACAAGCGCACCCTCATCATCCATCGTTTCCACTCCACGCATCCCGGCGAGCAGGCCCGGATCCTCGTGGAGTGCCCCGAGGAGAAGGAGGACGAGGGCCAGCTGCCGGACGGGGGGTGGGGTTCGGACGGAGGGTACGGCCTGAAGCACGGGTACAGCGTCGGCGGACCCACGTCTTATGGAATGAACAGCCAGGCCGCCGCGCCCGGCGCATTGCCCGGGCAGGTTCTCCTCGTCGAGTACCGCCGCGCCCTTGTGGATGTCGATGCTCAGGGCCTCGACGATGACCTCGAAGAGATGCTCGCCCCCCGCCATCAGGGGATGCTCAACGTGCTGTTCATGGAAGGCGCGGTGCGGAGCATGGCGCCCGAGGAACTCCTGCGGAACCCCAATATCTGGCAGCCCAGGTTCAGGATCGACCTGGATCGCGAACCATGACGGGCCGCGCCGCCCCGACCCCGGCGCGTCCGGTAAAAAGGCACCAGGAACCTTTCGGCTCCCGCCGGACGGCACCGCGTCGAGCGCCGCCTGGAGGGTCATGTAGGCGGCGGCGCCGCGACCGTGTCGCGACGCCGCGCGTTATCGCTCAACTTTGAGGGGTCAGACCGTACGCCCGCGCCCTACCGCCGACGGCGGCGGACGTAGGTGATCAGGCCGCCCAGGCCGAGCGCCAGGCCGGCCATCGTCACCGGCTCGGGAATCACGGGCGGCGCCACCTCGGTGGCCGCCAGAATGTTGACGTTCCAGGCCGTCGCCAGCGGGTCCAGCCAGTAACTGTACCCGGTGTAGCCGTCCCAGGACCCGTTGGCAAGTTGGTTGTCGACGAGCCACTCGCAGTAGTCCTCCCACCAGTTCCAGGTGTCGCCGGGATCGAGTTCCATGGTGGCGGGATTGAACGTGTGTAGGTTCGTGATGTTGGAGGTGTCGCCGAGGCCGATCGTGCTTTGGAGGCCCTTGTAAACGGCCCACATGGCGTAGGGATGGCCGAAGTTTCCGTTCCAATAACTGTCAGTGGACTTCCAATTCGTATTGATGTAGGAGAGGGCGGCCTGGTAACGGTCGTTTTCGGTCAGGCTGGTCCCAGGATCCGTGTCGGCGGCGGTACTGCCGGGATACCCGGCGTAGGCCATCTCTATGAGGAGGGCGCCGGTGCGGGACATGTTGGAGCCCCACCCGCTGAAGTTGCTATCGTAGTACGACCCGCCGTCAGTCTCGTTCTGGATGTAATCGATCCAGTGTTTCAATTCTCCCTTAACATCCAAATATGTCGGTGTTGACGGAAGGGCGGCTCCCATGCTCTTCGCCTGAGAAACGAAGTGGGCGATGATCGGCCACTGGGAGGTGGAGTTGTCGGCCTGGCCGTAGTCGGCGTAATACCGCCACCCGCCCCGGGCCCAGTTACCCGGATCCGCCTGGCCGTAAGCGAAGTAGTCCAACGCGTTCTGCATCACGTCGCCGTACGTCCAGGCGCCGCCCGGCCCGGAACCATCCGTCCGTACGGCCAGGGGCCCTGTGGTAACAACCGTATTCGGAGTGCCCGTGGCCGCAATCGCCGTCGCCACAAGACCCGTCACGTACGTGTCACGATTGTGGTTCGAGTTTGTGCCATCCCAAATAGTACCCCCAGGGACGAACTTAACGCCGACGCCGTTGCCGTCTATGTCCGGGTTGCCCGTGGGCTCATTGAAGATGTTGTACGTGCTTGCCCGGCTGAAGAGGTACGACAGGCCGTCGCCCACGACGTCGCCGTAATCGGTGCCGTTGATGACGGCGTTCGTGCCGGCGCTGTAACCCTCTTCGAGGAACGCGTACAGGGCGGCGCCCGTGGCGGCGGCGTCGTAGTTGTCGTCGCCGTGGTCCCACCGGCCATCCGACTTCTGGATCGAGGCCAAGTGTGCCAAGGCCGCGTCGATGGCGTTCTGCTTCTGCGTTTCCGTGGCGGCGTGGGCGCTCGCGGTCCCGAGCACCACCAGGGCGCTCACCACTGCTGCTACCAGTAGGTTTCTCATCGGTCCGACCCCCTCTTTCTCTCTCGTTTCAGCGAGGCCCGCAACGCACGGCGATGCCTCGCACGACCCCTCATGCAAACCCAAGCGGCGCCGCGCTGCGCGCGCAGCAGCAGCGCCCACCCAACGCGCGATCTTGGAACAGTGCCCCTCGCTTCCCCCGGCAAGGCCGCCGAGGTGGCCCGGAAACATACACCAGAATTGACAAAAGTCAACTCGAGCACCGAAATTTTAGAACCGATTTCTTTCTCGGAGTGTTGGTACATCCCCCTGAGGACGCAAAAACGCCGGTTTCGGGCCAGGCGATGGTTCGCGGCGGCAGGGGAACCGCCCGGGATTTCGAGCGGCAACAGGAGGGAAC
>CAZNSB010000466.1:0-4283 GCA_964575155.1 uncultured Planctomycetaceae bacterium
TTCGCCGCCGCATAAGCCCGGCCTTCTGAGGGAGGCGTCAATCGATCTAGACTTATGGCCGTTTTTCGGGGCACGGCTGGGGGCGCGAGAATTTCGCCGGAAGGGGCGAAAAGTGTCGCGCTCTGACGCGCTCGGACCCGGCCGAGCCGCCGCCGGGCACTCGGAGCCCCTCTCGACGATGGCCTGCGGGCCTTCCTCGGTCGATCCGCCCCCGCGCCCGTCCTCGCGGCGGCATGGAGCCAGCCCTGTGAGGGAGGCGTGAATCAATCAAGACTTACAGTCGCCCGCGACGGCCGGGCGGCCATCGTCTCCTCGCCGGCGGACACGGGCAAGGGTCAGTCGGCCCGCTCGCGCGGTCCGTCTCGCCGCGTGCCGCCACCGGGGCCCGCCGCTACTCGGGCCAACCGTCCAGCTCCCTGGTCTGCCCGGCCTGCAGCTTCAGCCGGCGGGTCTGTTTGCCGTAGCGGAGGACGACGTCCGACCCCTTTCGGCTGTGGATCCGGCACCGGGTCAGCTTCCCGTCGGCCCACTGGATGTCCACGACGTGGGCGCCGCGGGCGAGGAGTCCCTTGGCCGAGCCGCTCTTCCAGATCGAGGGCAGGGCCGGCAGCAGGTGGATCTCGCCCATGTGCGACTGCAGGAGCATTTCGCAGACGCCGGACGCATAGCCGAAGTTGCCGTCGATCTGGAACGGCGGGTGGGCGTCGAACAGGTTGCTGAAGATGTTGCCCCGGAGCATCTCCGACAACAGTTTGTACGAGCGGTTTCCGTCGTGTAGGCGGGCCCAGATGTTGATCTTCCACGCCTTGCTCCACCCGGTGGCGCCGTCGCCGCGGGCATTCATGGAAACCCGCGCGGCCTGGGCGAGTTTGGGCGTCGTCAGCGGGGAGATCTGACGGCTGGGGTGAATCGCGATCATGTGAGACAGGTGCCGATGGCGATCCTTGGGATCGTCGCGGTCCACCATCCACTCCTGCAGTTGCCCCCACTTGCCGATCTTCGGCCCGAGCAGGCGTGCCTTCATGGCAACCACTTTCTTGCGGAACGCTTCGTCGGCGCCGAGCGCGGTGGAGGCCTCGATGAAGTTGGTGAACAGGTCCCAGACCAGTTGCTGGTCAAAGGAAACACCGTCTTCGTTGGGGCCGTGTTCGGGAGAGAAGCCGTCCGGGGAAACGAGCGTTCCGCCGGGGAGTTCCTTCAGGTGGTCTTCCCAGAACTCGCACAGTTCCTTCATGACCGGATAGGCCCGCGTGCGGAGGTAGTCCTCGTCCATGGTGAACGCGTAGTGGTCCCAGAGGTTCTGGGCGACCCAGGCCGCATCGCCTTTCGACCATTTCCAGGTCGAGCCTCCGAACACGCCGTTCTCGGCATGGGTGAGCCATCCTCTGGTCTGGAACGCCGCCCGGGTCTCCTCTTTCCTCACGTCCCGTATCGAGTTCACCCACTCGGCCAGAGGCCCGAAGCACTCCGAGAGGTTGGCGGCGTCGACAAACCAGTAGTTCATCTGAATGTTGACGTCCGTGTGGTAGTCGCTTCGCCACGGGGGGTTGTTTCTGTGGTTCCACAGGCCCTGAAGATTGGCCGGCATCGTGCCCGGGCGGGAGGAACTCATCATCAGGTACCGAGCGTACTGGAAGAGGAGTTCTTCGAGATCCGGGTCCGCGGTCCCCTGCTTGTAGGCCTCGAGACGCTCGTCCGTGGGCAGCCGCAGGGTGGGATCGGGCGTCTGCCCGACGTTCAGGACAAGGCGGCTAAACAGGCGTTGGTAATCCTGAACGTGCTCTGTGCGAAGCGCGTCGAAGGACTTCTTCGACGCCGCGGCCAGTTGCGCGGAGATTCGCTCGTGGGGGTGGAGCCCCTTCCACCCTTTGTCCCGCCGGTTCAGGTAGTTCGTGCCCGCGGCCACCAGAAGCGTGAAACTATCCGCCTTGTCGATCTTGAGGGTCTGACCCTCCGCCGTCACGGTTCCGCCCTGGTTCAGGACGAGGACCTGGGCTTCATAGTCCAAGACGATGTCGTACGGCCGCTCGCTCTTGCGATACTGGTACCCCGCCAGCGAGCCGGCCGAGGTCAGCCTGCTGCCGCGTGCGGTGATCGTCCCCTTGTGCATGTCTGTCAGGGACACCGTGCAGGTGCAGGCGCCCTTTCGGTCGGCCGTGAAGTGGAAGAGCATCACGCCGGCCGCGGCGCTCGCGAAGTACTCGCGCCGGTAGCGCGTGCCGTCGCTGGTGTAGGTGATCGTTTGAATCGCCTCACGGATGTTCAACTCGCGCCGGTACTTCTCGGGGTCCGGGTGGTCCATTTCAACGTAGATGTCGCCGAATGCCTGGTAGGCTCCCGTGTCCTTCTCGTCGCCGATCCACAGGGTGTCCTCGTTGAACTGGATGCGCTCCTTGCCGACCTCGCCGAAGACCATGCACCCCAGCCGGCCGTTGCCGAGCGGCAGTGCCTCCTTCTGCCAGTCCCGGGCGGGCCTTGCGTACCAGAGTACGCCGTCCCCTGCCCCGCCGGCGGCACCGGCCCGGCACGCCAGGGACAGTGAAAGCGCCACGGCGAGCGCGGCGATGCCGGCGCGGGCCTGAGTCGATAAGCTGTTGCGAGTCATTTCCGGGGTCCCTTCTTCTGTCGTCCAAGAAACGTTTGAACACGCCGCGGCCGCGCCACGGGTGTAGCGAGTTGCAGCCCGAAGTCTCACTGATGGGTTAGCGCCTGAGACCGCCACACGCCTTTCCCTCGATTCTACCCCACTGTCAGGCTCTGGCAAGGCTGTTCGCTGAGCCTGCCCTTCGGCCCATACCCGAGCCGAACCAGGTTGCGTTCGCCTTGGAGGAGGCCGGAAAGGGCTTGTACCTCTCCGCGACCGTGATAGAACTATCCAATTGCCCGCGGCGTTCGTGGGCCGTACGCCACACGGTGAGTCACGGTTAAACGATGCTTACAAGACCAAGCCACCAGACCTTGTTGAAGCAATTATCTTAACCACGTCGAGCAGCGATATACCAGACAGGAGTTACTGACCCCTCCCCAGTCTTTGTGCCGGATGTTATGAGAGAATCGGGTGATGGTTCGCCGGCCGGCCCGGAGGGAGGGGCGGAGCCCCGACCGACAGGCCGGCCGGCCTCGCCGCCGGGAACGCCCCGGCGGTCTGTTCGTCCAGCGTCGCGGTTGCCGCGTCCATCGTGGCCGCGAACGCCGCGGGCGTCTGCCAACCGATCCCGCTGTGCGGCCGACGGTGGTTGTACTCCAGACGCCATGCGTCCAGCACGGTCCGCGCCTCGGCCATGCGGCGGGCCATCGCTTCCCTGTGAACGCCCGCGGCCAGCGGAATCCAACTTTCAACGGTTGCAGCCGCGATCTTGTTAAGGCAACACTCAAAAACAGCTTGGGCATTCGGATCCGCCGCAGGTGGACGGGCACGCCTACGAGCGTTAAACTGCATCGACTTGTAGGGCAACCGAGCCGTGATCCCCGACGGATTTCGAAGTCACTTTTTCATGCATTTGCTCCACCCGTCTCCCAAGTGTACCTGTCATCGCCCCGTTACTCCCAACGGACGGAACTCATGGCTTCGCGCGCTCAAAGACCAGCACCCAGTCCTGCGGTGAGGGAACATTCTTCTTGAAGTCAACGGGTTTTGCCGTGGTGTCGCCGTCTTTGGCGCTGGCCTTGATCGTCCCCTGATCGAACTTCCGGCCCGTGGCAGGATCGAAATAGTAGACCTTCCAGTCGATATGCGGATTCAGATTCTTCACTGCCGGGCCGTTCCAGTTATAAATGTTGCGTCGCGGCATGTAGATGATCCGCACCTCACCCGGAATCCCGGCGGCAAAGCAGGCTTGCTCGACCCATTCGGGGTGCGTCTCGAATCGCGACCACGGATACCTCTCCAGCAGTCTCTTGCCTAGCCCGAGTTGGGCTGACCCGGGGTAGTTCATGCCCTCCTTCCACGTCGTCCAATCGTACACCGGTTCAGTGCCGGGATGAGGGCGAGAACCGTCGAGACAGCCCCGGAGGGCGGAGGCAATATGGTCGGTCTGCGCCGATCGGCAGGGAATCGCTCCGAACGGGCCGCTATGGGCGTCATCATGCCCCGGAGACGGCCGGATTGCCTCGCCGTCGAGCAGAGAAGATGCTTGCTGACCTCCCCGTCGTTGGTAGACTCGTCAGAATGGCCGACGACGGTCGTCGGCCGTAGGCCATCCCGAGAATCCCGGTCTATCAGTTGGACGGGATGCGCGAGGCGGAGTCGCCGAACTCCACGCGGAATACTTGTCGGACAGGAC
>CAZNSB010000467.1:0-4281 GCA_964575155.1 uncultured Planctomycetaceae bacterium
ACAGAATCCTGCAACAGGTGACCGGCCGGACCTTGACGTCCCGTACGGTGAAGCGCCTTGGGGCTTCTTCCCGCGGCCTCAGCCGACCTATGAGCTGCCGCGGCCGTGTTCTCAGCAGCATTCGCCGACCTTCCCGCGGCATTCGCCGATTGCCCTGCCGCGCCGGTGGGCGCGGTGAGTCAGGGCGAGGGCGGCGGCAAGGATCAGGGCGCCGTAGAGGATCAGATGGGCGGTGAGGAACCCGGCGGAGTCGGCGCGGAGGGGCTCGTTGAGGCAGCGGAAGGTCGTGAAGAGAATCGCCGCCGACAGGCACGGCACGCCCGATCGGGCCCTGCGCCGGAGAAGGAAGACGGCGAGGGCGGCGGCGGTGAGGGCGGCGAGCAGTTCGTAGAGCTGCGTCGGATGCACCGGCAGCGGCCCGGTAAACAGCAGCCGCGGGTCCACGCCCGCCTGGTGGAAGTGTGCGAGGCTGCCGTAGGGGTAGCGGACGGCCCAGGGCAGGTCGGTCGGCCGGCCGAGGCAGCAGCCGTGGAGGAAACAGCCCACGCGGGCCGCGGCGATGCCCAAGCCTATGGCCGGGGCGAGGCAGTCGCCGAGCGTCCAGGGGTCCAGCTTCAGCCGCCGGCACGTCACGAAACCCGCCGCACACGCCAGGATCAGCCCGCCGTAGAGACTGAAGGCGGTGAAGTCCACCGCCGCCAACGCGGTTCGGTCCTCCGGAGGCGCCGACAAATGGTTGGCCCAATAGAGCAGGCGGGCCCCGACGACCATGGCGACGGCGGTGACGGCCAGGCAGGGCATCGTCCGACCGAGCGGTAGGCGCCGGCGGGCCGAGAGGAGCAGCCCCACGCCGACGACCAGAACCGACGCCGCCAGGATCGCGGAGGTATAGATGCCGGGCCCGAGCGGGCGGGACCAGAGCGCGATGTGCCCGATCGCGGCAGCAGCCAAGGGGAGCACCCTACTCCTTGCGCTTGGAGACCTTCCAGGTCCCCCGCGCCCATACTTCCTCCTTGCCCTTCTTGTCGCACAGCGAGAGCCGCCACGTGCCGGACATGAAGTAGTGCGTGGCGTTCTGGTAGAAGTGCCCGCCCATGCGCAGCTCCCGCGCGGGGTTCTCCAGGCGGATCCACCGGTCGGGGTAGTCGTACATGAAGCCGAGCTTCAGGGAAGGTGACTTGCCCTTGGGCTTGCTGCCGTCGAGGGGCAGCAGGCTGAGCACGCCCTCGCCGGGGAAGCGGGTCTTGTGGGCCTGGCTGGGGTTGACCGGGTTGCCGTTCAGGCCCGGGGCCCCCGCCAGGTCGATCTGGTTCACCTTCAGGGCGATCTTCAGCGACTTGCCGAGGTTCTTCTTCAAGCTCCTGACGATGCAGCCCTCCCTGCGTTTCTTGTCGGCGTGCGGGGAGACCCACATCCTCTGCACGGCCATCCCGCCGGGCCCCCAGGTTCCGGCCAGCTCCTGCGGCAGCGGGCGGGCGAGCTTGTCGTCGACGCCGACGCCGCTGACGTCGGGGGTCTCGTAGCGGATCAGCGACGGGCGGCCGTCCTTGGTCTTGTAGCGGAAGCTCAGGTACCGGTTGGTCTTCCTGCTCTCGACGCCGTTGACGACCGCGGAGACCGCCAGCCAGACGGCGTAAGGCTTCTTGCCGTCCACTGCGGTCCGCAGCTTCAGGTCGATCCAGCGCTTGATGCGGGCGTTCTTCTCTCCCTGCCCGACCTCGCCCCGCCCGCCGGCAAGGATGGCGACGCCCCTGGTCCCGTAGGTCTTGCCCCCGTCGTAGGACCGATACACCTTGATCCGGACCTTGGTGCCGTCGGGGATGGGCCGGCGGTCGTCGTAGGAAGGAGGCGGGTACACGGCGATCCAGCAGTTCCGGGTGCCTCCCTGGAACATCTGTACGGAATAGGTTTCGGTCCGCGGCGGGTCGGGCCTGGGGGCGGCCAGGCTTCGCCCGGCCGCCGGCCCGCCCAGCAACAGACTCGCCAGAATGATTGCGCCGACGAAACCCCTTCGCATGATCATGGTCATCCTCCTTCCGCCGGCCGACACGTACTCATCGGGCGTTGCCGGCACCCTCCTGAGCAAAACCCGAATCGTTCGTTGAGCCCTTGAAGGCGAAAGGCCTTGTGCCCTCCGCGGCCCCGTGGTGAAATACGCTCCGGCATCTACGCCTGGCGCTGCCGGGGCCCGGCAGCGGAACGGAAAGGACGGACACCATGACCAGCAAGGAGCTTCTCGGGACACTGTCGGGGCTGGCCGCTCTGTTTGCGTGCGCGACGATCGCCTGCGTCCTCGCCGCCGAGGCCCCGCCCACCAAGGCCGCCCCCCTGCCCAAGCCCAGGACCGTCGGCGGGAAGCCGCTGATGAAGGCCCTCAAGCTCCGCCGCTCCTCGCGCAGCTTCAGCGCCAAGAAGCTGCCCCGGCAGACGCTTTCGGACCTGCTGTGGGCGGCCTTCGGCGTCAACCGCCCCGACTCGGGCGGGCGGACCGCCCCCTCGGCCAGGAACTGGCAGGAGATCGACGTCTACGTCGCCGCCGCCGACGGCCTGTGGCTGCTCGACGCCAAGGCGCACGCCCTCAAGCCCGTGCTCGGCAAGGACCTTCGGGCCGCCACCGGCACCCAGGGCTTCGTCGCCGACGCCCCCGTGAACCTCGTCTACGTCGCCGACTACTCGCGGATGCCCAAGGACCTGCCGGCCGAGAAGAAGCTGTTCTACTCCGCCGCAGACACCGGCTTCATCAGCCAGAACGTCTACCTCTTCTGCGCCGGCGAGGGCCTCGGGACGGTGGTCCGCGCCCTGATCGACAAGCCCGCCCTGGCCAAGGCCATGAGGCTCCGCCCCGACCAGAAGATCACCCTCGCCCAGACGGTGGGGTATCCGAAGAAGTAGCGGTTCCCGTCCGCAATCCGCAAGGCGGGGCGGGCGAAAAAAAAGCCCGGGGACCATCCTCGTCCCCGGGCTCCACCAAATCGGTAGCTGGAAGACGCTTGTACCGATTGGCTCCTGAAGTCGCTCCGCGCTCAGCCCGCAGGCGCCACGACGGCCTTCAGGCTGATCTATGCGGGGCAACTGGACACGGCTGATTCCTCACGCCTCAAGCGTGATTATATAGCACATTCGGGTGAGTCTGTCAAGAGACATTCCAGAATGTCCCGGGCGATGGTTTCGGCGGCGGGCCTGTACAGTCGGCGGGCGTTGTGGCGGAGGCGTTCGGTGCGGGCGGGGTCGGCCAGCAAGGCCCCGACCTGCTCGACCACCTCCTCGCCGGTGCCGGCAGCGACCGCGGCGCCCTGGCCGACGAGCATCCGGGCGTTGGCGGCCTCCTGCCCCGGAACCGGCCGGGTCAACACCATCGCCGCGCCTTTGGCGATGCACTCGGAGGTGATCAGCCCGCCGGGCTTGGTGACGATGACGGAGGCGACCTCGGCCAACTCGTGGACGCGGTCGGTGAAGGGCACGGGAGTGAGGCGGTCGGGCACCCCCGGCAGGGAGGCCAGCCTGGCCAGCAGCTTCTTGTTGGACCCGGCCAGGGCCACCACGTGGGCGCTGGTGGCGGCCAGGAGCGCCCGGGCGATCCGGGCCACCGGGGCGGCGGTGAAGTACGCCCCGCCGCTGAGCAGCACGATCGGGGCATGGAGGGGGAAGCCCCACCGCCGGCGGACCTCTTCCGGGTCGATCGGCTGAGTCCACTTGGGGTGGACGGGGATGCCGCTGATGGTGACCCGCTCGGGGCGGACCCCCCAGCCGGCCAGTTGCCCGGCGACCCGACGGGCCGCCACGAAGTACCGCTGGACGTTCTCGGCGTACCAGAAGCGGTGGGCCTCGTAGTCGGTCACGATCGCCCACAGCCGCAGCCGGTGCGGACAAGCGGCGGCGAGCCGGCCCACCACGGGCATGGCCAGGTAGTGCGTGGCCACCACCATTGCCGGCAGGCGGCCCAGCAGCCAGCGCCGAAAGCGGCGAGTGACCCAGCCCTCGACAAGCAGCCGGGAGCGTTCGGCGAGCGGGCGGCGCGGCCCGACCGGCCGGTTCGCCAGTCGGTAGCCCAGCCCGTAGATTCGGGGGAAGCGGGTGACCGTCAGGGAATACCCGCCGGCGTAAGCCAGCCGGAACCACCCCGGCACGTACTTGAGCGCATCGACGAACTCCCCGGCCGCGGGCGCCCCCATGTGCCTGAGCGTCTCCATCACGGCGAGGGCGGCCTGGTTGTGCCCGGCCCCGACGGAGGAGCTGACGAAGACGACCTTGGCGGCGGGATCAGGGGGGTTGGGTTTCATG
>CAZNSB010000468.1:0-4278 GCA_964575155.1 uncultured Planctomycetaceae bacterium
TCGCTGACTCCTTCCGTGCCTGTCTGCATGTGGTTTGGGAACAGGCGTGGGGCAGATCCCCGCTCCCCGGGAGGGACGAGGAGCGGGGAGATCTGCACCCACTTCGTATGGATCGTTCGACGCGCTGACACCGCTTTTCTTGCGCTCCGGGCAAAGCAGACGCTTCCCCCGCTTGCGGGCCCCCAAGCGCAGCATGCCGCGTTCGAGGCGCCTACGCCGGGAGCTTTTGCCATTGGCGGGGTGGTGCCCCCCAGGCCATGTTTCGGCCGCGGGGGACTGTTGAGGTCTCCAAACGCGAAAGTGCGCGTTGGGGGCCTCGATCCGGCCCCTGGGTGAAGGGCGCCGGAGCCCACCGGCTTGCGTAGTAGTGCGGCCAGGTCGTCAACGATCGTACGGCTTGTTGTTTCAGCTTCCATTGACACGTGCGATACTTTCTTCCTCGTGCCCGCCACCGGAGGCGGGGACCAGGGCACGGGTCGGGGCCCCAACTGGTCCCGATTCATCAGGACCGGTCAGGGGCCGCCACAGGGGGCCCTTCAGGACACCTTGTCTGTCTTTGCTCGCACACCGCCGGGTTTCTCTGCGATCAGGCCGGCGCCCTTGCACAGGCTGCAGGCCAGATCGGACTCGACCCTCCGGCCGGTGCCGCCGCACTGCGGGCACTGGGCCGTCGGTCCGGCCAGCGTGAGCGCCCCGGTGCCCTTGCACGCCGAGCACGTCAGTCGCGTGTGGCGCTGGCGACCCGTGCCGCGGCAGTAGGCGCACGGCACGGCGGGCGTCTTCACGTCCACCGTCTTGTGCCCGTTGCAGACGGGGCACTTGGCCAGCCTCGACAGGACCTCGTACGGGTCCCTGCCGGTGCCGTTGCAGAAGGCACACTGGCGTGCCTGGACGGCTTCAGCGCGTCCCTTGCGTCCGGTCGATTTTCGTCTCGTGGCCGTTGTCATGATTCTCTTCCCATCTCCGAGGTTCGCGCTGCGTCAAGCCGGGAGCCGCGCGGGCCTGTTCCGGAAGCGCTCCTGCTCAATGCGCCTGTTCACACGTCCGGCGACCGGACCGAACAGGCCGCTGACAAGCCCGGCCATTGCCCGGAGAGGGCGACCAAGCTCCGCCGAACTCTACCGCTTCTTGGCGCCCGCCTTGCTGCGGGCGGCCTTGGCCTTCGTCTTGGGCCTGCTGGCCCTTGCCCTTGCCGGCGACTTGCTGGGCGGGGCGGCGCGGCGGCCGCTGCCGTTTCCGCGGACGGCGCGGAGGACGTCCTGCCAGCCGGCGGCCCGTTCGCGGGACGCCTGGGCCAAGTGCCTCATCGTCGCGGCGGCGTCGGCCAAGGTCTGATGCGCCTGGGTTCTCAGCTTGGCGTTGCCCTTCTTGGTCTGTGCCAGGAAGGTGTCTGCGTCTGCCAGAATCTGGCCCGTCTCGGCCTTCAGCGCGGCGACGTTCTTCTGGATGCCCGCGATCACGCCGTCGGCCTCGGCCAGGATGTGGCCCGTCTGGGCTCGCATGGCCTTGTTGGCCCGTCTGGTCTCGGCCATGAGCTTCTTGGCGTCCGTTGCGATCCGCGCACTCTCGTCCGCCATCCGCGCACGGTTGTCCGCGATCATCCGACGTGTCTCAGCCGCCAGCTTCGCGGTCGCCTTGCCGCTGTCTGCCAGGAACTTTCTGGTCTCGGCCTTGCGCTTCGCGCCCTGGGCCGCGGTGGCCGCGATCAGGGCCTCGCGCTCGTCCTTCATGCCCTTCATCTCGCTGCCCAGATTCCCGTAGTCGTTACTTGACATTTGCTTACCTCCATCCCTTTCCTGTTCCTGTACGGACCCTTGTGATTTCCCTAACCGGCCAGCCGGTGCCATTTCACTCCCGCGCTGAGAGCGGCCGACTCGCAGGTCGCCAGGAGAGCCGCCAGCTCCGCGGACTCCCGCGAATCCCTGCTGGCAAGATTCCTGGCAACAGTCTTCAGATCGCTGATTCTCAGTCTTTCCGCCCGCCCCAGCAGGGCCGACAGGGCGGTCGAAAGCTCTTCCTGCTCCATGTGCACCCGGCGAAGGGCTGCGATGACCCCGCCCGCGCCGTCGTCGGTCTCACTCAGCAGGCGCTTCTTGAGTTCCGGCCAGGCCTCGGCCGCCCGGGGCACGTCCGAGTCGAACAACTCCTTGATCTCGGCGATGACGGCCTCGCGGCCTGCCCGATAGTCGCCTACCAGCGCCGAGAGGGACTCGCGCGTCCGCCGCCTGTCGACGAGGACACTGCCGAAGATCGAATCGAAGTCGGAATGACGTAGAGAATGATGCCTGGCGAAGACTTCACGGAGCTGTTCGATCATCTCGTCCTGGTCGGCGTAGAGGCTTTCCAGCAGTCTGACGGCCCGGCCCATGTAGCCGGCGACCGCTTCGGCCGACGCCCGGTATGCCTCGAGGACGGGCTCAATCGAGGGCGCTTGCTGCGCTGCCGGCTTGCCCTTCTCGGTTTCGCTCATCGATCTGTCCCTTGGTGCAGCTTGCCTTGCGGGAACAGGAGATATGCCCGCGAATCATGCCCGTTGCATTGGGCAGGGTCCTTCGTCTTGGGTCGGGGGTACATTGCCAAGGAGCCTGCCCGCCGCGGGGATATCTCACATTCCCGGCGAGGCCGAAGCGTACTTACGCAGCGGCCTGCGTGAGCCCGACGGCCTCGGCGTACTTCAGGAACGTCTCGACGCCGGCGACCACGGCGCGGGCCTCGACGGCCAGCAGCTCGATCCCCACCAGGGAGACGCGGGCCCAGGCATCGATCACGATGCCCTTGTCGAGGATGCGATCCACAACTTCCACCAGACTCGAACTGCCAATTGCTTTCTCAACGGCCATGACTCTCTCCTTCAGGAAAAGCGGCCATTGCGTAAATGGGGGAGAACCACTCTCCCCCTTTGACTGCGTCTTCACAATGAGACGCGTAAAGATATGTTTGGGCGGGACTTAGGCCTTCCCGGGCGCACTGATGGGACTCAGGGCCGCGTGTGGAAAACCTGTGTGCAACCGGTTGGACATTGCTGCCCCAACCCGTCGAATGAGCCGGCTCGGCCATACTCGCGCTGGCGACGCGGAAGCACAGCCCGTCGATCTCGGCGGGGAACAGGAGCAGTGCCGTGAAAAAGGCAAGGCAGGCCGCAATCAACTTCCACTGACATCCTGGGCCGCTTGCCGGTCCCCGAAATGTGTGTCCACCGCGCCGCACTCGTGGAATCCTTACGGGTTCAAGACTTGCCCACCTTGGTAGCTCGAACCCGATGAATTCCCCGACCCAACACCACTGTCGGCTGCCCCCGAGGCCGACTTGAACGAGCGCAAGAAAAAAACGAAGAAAACTGTCACGCCACCAGGAAGCACGAACCCCCGGCCGAACGCTTGTTGCGGCAGTCTGTGCGCTGGGGCTGCGGCTTGGCGCCGCTCGTAAGCGATTAAGCTGAACGGGCGGACCGTCCGATGAATGAGTGGGTCGAGGGGTCGTGGCAAGATCGACGGCATGGACGAATACAGCCGCCAACTCATCCACGTGCCGATCCTGCATTCCCCCGCGGACATGGGCACCGTTCAAGAGGGGCTCGAAGCCGTCTACGTCGAGCGGTTCGGCCGCCGGCGCTGGCAGGAACACCTGGCCCTGATCGACAGGTTCTGGGAAGCCGTCCGCGCGGGACTGGACGGGATGGATCTGGATTACCGTCGCGTTGACCTGTATCAGGACGGGCTGCCCGTCTGCGGCAAAGAGCTTGACATTGCCAGAGAAACGGCGGCCAAGGGCAGTGAGAATTATCAACTGCTCATGGACCTCCTGGGCCGCGGGGCAACGTTGATCGGCACCGAAGACCCGAAGCTGCTGGTGGCGGAGTATCGCGCCGTGAAGGCGGGCCTGGCGGCGAGGCTGAGCGGAGATGGTTCCGCCAACGCCGCCGCCGGCCGGGAACGTTCGGCGGATATATTGGCAAGGCGCGATGCGTATATCGGCCGGCGGATCGCCGAGACCCTCCTGCCCGGGCGCACGGGAATTCTCTTCCTGGGCATGATGCACAATGTCAAGCCGCACCTGCCCGCTGACATGATTATTGTCCGTCTTCATCTGGATGTCACCGGAAGCGAAGACGGAGCGTGGTAAAGGCTCGCTAATGGCGGCAAACGTACTGATGGAGAAATACGATGGCCAAGAAGCAGCCCCCTGCGAAGTTAGACAAAGCGGACGAGGTGGTCCTCAAGGTAGCCGAGGCGTGGTCCAAGGACGTTGGCCGGGGCATTGCCCGCATCGATCCGGAGA
>CAZNSB010000469.1:0-4275 GCA_964575155.1 uncultured Planctomycetaceae bacterium
GGCAGCGGCGGATTCGTGCGTGCCGCCAGCCGGCCCTGCCTCGCCTCTTCCCATTCGAGGTTCACGGTGAAGTCGGGCACGGTCGTTCGCCGCTCGTGGCCCGGGCGCGCGGCTTGACCCCCGGTGACGCGGATGGCGTGCGGCGGCTCAGCCGAGAGAACACGTGCCCGTCGGGCAACTGTCGCCGCCGCTCGACGAGGCCCCTCCGCCGTGCGCGGCGAATGCCGACAGCAACCGTTCGGTCTTTGCCGACCCGCACTTCTCGCACGGGTGCGGTTTCCGCGTCCCCGATTTCTCCAGGAACGTGGTCACGTGGCCACACTGTTTGCAGCGATACTCATACAGCGGCATGGCATACCTCCTTTACTCAGAGCATCCCCCCTGCCTCAAAGCCGGTGACTATGCCTCTCCGGCGGCCTGCCGCGCGGCCTCGACCAACAGGCCGTAGAAACGGTCCAGCGAGACCGGGGCGGCTTCCATCGGCAGGCCCATCCAGTCGGATATCTCCAGCACGCGCTCCGGCTCGGCCGAGGCAAACGCCTCGAAGAACCCGATCCCGTCCAGAATCAGCGCCTTCTCACTTTGCGGAAAGGTCTCGTTCCCCTTGGCCGCGTCCCAGTCCGCGAAGATAGTGTCCCAGTGCTTGATCCACCCCGGGGTGAGCCAGTAAACCCGGTTCGAGCCGGCCAGGCGCCGCCGCTCGGCCTCGTCGGCGAGCATGTCCACGCAGTGCGCCGCGCCGACCCGGACCGCCTCCGGGTATACCTCGCGGATGATCGCTTCAGTGTCCCTCGTGGGGTCGCGCGTGTCCAGGAAGCACCGCTCGCCGTAGCCCACCACGACGTGCCCCGTGTCCGAGGCGACCCGCTCAAGTTGCCTCGCCAGTTGCGCCGCCAGTTCCGCCTGCCGCTCATGCAGACCGGGCCCCGTGTAAAGGATGCGACGGGCATCGAGCCGCTCATCGTCGGTCAACCTTGTAAGTTCCGGGCGCAGTGTCCCGCACGCCACGATGTTCGTGCCGCTGAAGGAGAAAGACCGGCCCTGGCGTGCGTGCTCTGTCATGGTGCTTCCGCTCCGACGCCGCCAGCGTGGGAATCCGACTGATCCCCATAAAGCAGCGACACAAAGCCCGCCTCCTCGGCAAGGCCGTCGCGGGCTGGCTCCACCAGAATGACCTCATCCTGCGGGTTCTGAAGCAGGGTACACGCGGCCCCCCGAATGTGTAGCCCCGCCTCGCGGGCCAACCGCCCGAGTTCGCCCGGCGAGAAGAACCGCGCCTCCGAGTAGAACCGATGCCCCCTCTTCGCCTTGGCCCGGTAGAACTTACCCCACGGGCCCTCGGCCGGCACGATGCCCAGGACAACCCGGCCTCCCTTTACGAGGACACGCCGCGCCTCGCGCATCATTCCGGCAGGGTCCTCTGTGAAGCAAATCGTGACCACGATGAAGACCGCCCCGAACGACCCGTTGCCGAAGGGCAGCGCGTCGCCGAGCGCCTCGGCCACCCGCACGCCCCGCTTCGCGGCGTATGTCAACATCCGCGCCGCCGGATCGACGCCCACATCGATCCCCAGGGCCCGGGCGAACCGCCCGGTCCCCACGCCCACCTCCAGCCACGGCCGGGGCAGGTCTTGGCTCATGCGGCGAAGGCACCGGACCTCCGATTCAAAGATCGCCCGCCCCCGGGCGGAGCCGAACCAGGCGTCGTAGTGCCCGGCACGGTGCTGAAAGACGGCCACCCCGGGCCGATCAGCGGCACCCTTGTGGACTGTTCGCATCGCGTACACGCCTCAGGGACTCCGATGGTGCGGATCGCTTGGGGAAGAACCAACCAACGCGCGCTACGGACCGGAACCGGCAGACGATTTCACCTTCCGCGCCGCCTTCCTCCTCTTCGCCTCGGTTCGCCCAATTTCGGACCCCCTGCGGATCTCCTGCTCCAGAAGGTCGAAAAGCCCCCACACAAGGTCAGGCCTGGCAAGGTAGTAGCACCGGGAGACGCCGTCGCGGGAGAACCCGACAAGGCCGCTTTCCCTCAAGGCCATCAGGTGCTGGGAGACGTTGGGCTGGGGCCGGTCCAACAACTCGCTCATGTCGTTGACGCACTTCCCACCCTTCAAGAGTTCCCCCAGAATCATCAGCCGCGTCGGGTGGCCGAAGACCTTCAGCCGTCGGGCCCACGCAAGAGCCTCGTCATCCCGCATCGATCATCCCTTTTTCCCTGGTGTGGGCGGCCGGGTACACTATATTCAGGAAGCCGAATATAGTATCCGGCTTCCAGCCCTGGGGGTCAAGGCCATTCCTGCCAAGTGTATGGGGCTGTGCGGTCCGACATAAATGTTGTAAAGTGCGTGCGCGGCGGGTCTCCGTACCCGCCGCGCCGCCTAAAAAGCGCCCTTTCGCACGCGGTGGGTTCGGAGACCCACCGCGCAAAACGCCCTTGTAGCGTTGTAGTGTTAGCAGCGAGATGGGGTGGCGGGCGCGAGGGGCCACCCGGCCGGCGACGGCCCGAGACCAAAACGCAGTACCGCACCGGTGAGCGGTCCGCTATGATTCATCGGGAGCAGCGAGCCATGCGATCGCCTCGTGCCGTGATTCGAAAGTCAACGATGGCTTGGCTGGCAGCCGTCTCAGTCGCCTTGGCCGCCGCAACGGCCCATGGCAACGGAGACGGCGAGTTCCTGGGGCCGTCCACGCTCGCTGCCTCCAAGGACGGGCGTACCCTTTACGTGGCGGGCGCCGACGCCAACCAGGTGGCGTTCATAAGCCTTCCTGACGGCCGGGCTTACCGGACCGTCCCCGTACCGAGCGAGCCGACCGGCCTGACGCTCAGCCCGGACGGGACCCGCCTGTACGTCACCTGCGCTGCGGCGCAAAGCACGGTCCTTGTAATCGATGCCTCCTCGGGACGGACGGAACGCAGGATCGCGGCCGGTCATTTCGCTTGCGGGCCCGTGGTCGGCCCGGATGGCAAGCGCCTGTACGTGTGCAACCGGTTCGACGGCGACGTCTCGGTGATCGACCTGGAAACCGGCCAGGAGGCCGCCCGCGTGCCGGCCTCGCGCGAGCCGGTGGCGGCGGCGGTCACGCCCGACGGACGGTCCGTGTTCGTGGCCAACCACCTGCCGGCCGGCCGCGCGGACCAGTACGACGCGAGCGCCGCGGTCACCGTTATCGACACGGCCACGCACGAGACCTCCAGCATCCGGCTGCCACCAGGGGCAACCGGCATGCGGGGTATCTGCGTCGGGCCGGACGGCCAATACGCCTACGCCACCCATGTCCTGGCTCGCTATGAACTGCCCACCACCCAGGTCGAGCACGGATGGATGAACGCCAACGCCCTCAGCGTGATCGACGCCCGGAAGAGAAAGCGGGTCAACACCGTGCTCCTGGATGACATGGAGCGGGGGGCCGCCAACCCGTGGGGCGTGGCCTGTTCGGCCGACGGCAAGTGGCTCTGCGTCGCCCACGCCGGAACGCACGAGGTCAGCCTCATCAACGCGCCCGGCCTCCTCGAGAGACTCCGCGCCGTCCCTGAGGGAGAGTTCGGCGAGGTCGTGTACGACGACCGGAACGAGATCCTGGATTACTTCCGCCGGCATCGCGCCGCCCTTGCCGGCAAGTCCTACGGTTACGACGACGGCCGTCCGCTCTATACGCTGGGAGGTGTGGGCGGCGTGCCGAACGACCTGACGTTTCTCGGCGGCCTCCGCCGCCGAATCCCGCTACCGGGAAAGGGCTCGCGCGGGCTGGCGGTCGTTGGGTCGCAGGTGTACGTCGCCCAGTACTTCAGCGACAGCCTGTGCGCGGTCAACCTGAGGTCCGATGCGGACGATCCTGTCCGGGCCCTGCCGCTGGGGGCCAAGCCGAAACTGACCGAGGCACGCCGCGGCCAGATGCTGTTCAACGACGCGACGTTGTGCTTCCATGGCTGGCAGAGCTGCGCCAGTTGTCACCCCGACGGCCGGACCGACGGCTTGAATTGGGACCTCCTGAACGACGGGATGGCCAACACCAAGAATACCCGAAGCCTCCTGCTGGCCCACAAGACGCCGCCCGCGATGAGCACCGGCGTCCGGCCATCGGCCGAAGCGGGCGTCCGGGCCGGCCTGGAACACATCCTGTTTACCGACGTCCGTGAACGGGATGCGTCGGCCATGGACGCGTACCTGAAGTCGCTGGAGCCGGTCCCCAGCCCGCATCTGGCCGCGGGCGGCGGGCTCAGCCCGTCGGCGGAGCGCGGCAGGCGCCTCTTCTTCAGCGAACGCATGG
>CAZNSB010000470.1:0-4259 GCA_964575155.1 uncultured Planctomycetaceae bacterium
GCGCATGATGGCCTCGGCGACGCCGGCGTCGACGGCCTCGATCCTGGCGAGGATGTTGTTGAGGTAATTGAGGCTCTTGGCCGAGGGCGCCAGCATGGCCGTGCTCGTCCGGCGCGTCTTGGCGACGATCACGTGCAGGCCGTGTTCGTACATCTCCGGCGGGTACAGGGCGATCTGGTCGGCGATGACGAAGACGACCGCCCCGGCGCACTTGTAGGGGTTCAGCCCCAGGGTGCCCGGCCCGCGGGTGACGACGAGGCGAACGTAGCCGTCGCCGATGCCGTTGGCGGCGACGGTCTGGTCGATGGCGTCGATGATCTGCTGCTTGCTCAGGGGGATCGTCAGGCGGATGGTCTGGGCGGAGGCGAACAGCCTGTCCACGTGCTGGGGGCGGCGGAACGGCTTGCCGTCGTACACGCGGATGCCCTCGAAGACGCCGTCGCCGTAGAGCAGCCCGTGGTCGAAGACCGAGATCTTCGCGTCGGCCTTGTCGACCAGCTCGCCGTTGATCCAGACTTTCATGGCCGGTTCCCTCGGCTGTGCAGGGTCACGCGTTCGCCCGGTGGAGCCTGCCGTCCCGCAGGTGGACGATCCTCCCGGCCTCTCGGGCCAGGGCCTCGTCGTGGGTGACCATCACGATGGTTTGTTCGGTCTCCTCGTTGAGTTTCTTGAGCAGGGCGACGATTTGGGCGCCGGTCCTGGAATCGAGGTTCCCGGTGGGCTCGTCGGCGAGGAGGATCTTGGGCGAGTTGACCAGGGCGCGTGCGATGGCGACGCGCTGCTGCTCTCCGCCGGAGAGCTGCCTCGGCCGGTGGGCGAGCCTCTCGCCCAGCCCGAGCCTCTCGAGCGTCCCCAGCGCCCGGCGGCGGGCCCCCCGACGGGCCGCCGGCCAGCGCCACGCCCCCGTCGCCGACATCGCCGGCAGCAGGACGTTCTCCACGACGTTCAGCTCCGGCAGCAGGTGGTAGAACTGGAAGACGAAGCCGATGTCCACGCAGCGGGTCCGGTCGCGCTGGGAGGAGCTCAGCTCGGTGCTGTCGGTGCCCTCCAGGAGGATGCTGCCGCCGTCGGCCTGATCGAGCAGCCCCAGCAGGTGCAGCAGCGTGCTCTTCCCGCTGCCGGAAGTGCCGAGAATGGCCACGAACTCGCCGCGCCGGACCGACAGGCTCACCCCCCGGAGCACCTTCAGCCGACGACCCCCCAGGTCGTAGCTCTTGTGCAGCCTGGTCGCCTCGATGAGGGGCTGACCGGCGCCGCCGCCCGCCGGCCTGGGACGCGGGCCCAGAAGCGCCAGCACGATCAGCGGCCCCAGCGCCGCCAGCACGGCCGCCAGCAGCACCAGCAGGTCCAGGACGGGAACCTTTCCCAGGACCTCCGGCAGCCAGAGCGCCGCGGCGACGCAGGCGCCGGCCAGGACGATCGCCTGCGCCGCCACCCACCCGGCGACGGACCGCCGGAAGTTCCGCGACAGGTACGCCGCGCCGAGAAAGATCGGCCCGGGGACGATCGCCGCCAGCACCCAGGGCCACGCGCGGCGGCGGCGGGCCCGCGCGCCGGTGACGGCGATGCGGATGCCGAGCCCCCAGACGATCGCCCCGGCCAGGACGAACAGCCCGACGACCAGCAGGAGGATGGGGTTGACGTCACTCATATCGGACGGCCTCGGCGGGTTCCATGGTGGCGGCGTGGACGGCGGGGATGAGGGCCCCGACCAGCCCGGAGACGATGGCCCAGGCGGCGATGACCACCGCCAGGGCGGGGTCCACCCGGTCGGGGATCTTGTCGAACAGGTAGGTCTCCGGGGTGAAGACCCGGAAGCCCGACCACGACGCCAGCCAGTCGTGGATGGCGTTGATGTTGCGGACGAACAGCCACCCCCCCGCCAGCCCCAGCACGCTGCCCAGCAGGCCCGTGGCGGCGCCGAAGGCCAGGAAGATCTGCGCGACGCCGGCCGACGATCCGCCCACGGCGCGGACCACGCCGATGTCCCGCGTCTTCTGCACCACGATCATGTAGAAGATCGCGAAGATCAGCAGGACCGAGACGAACGAGATGATGCCGAACATCAACGCCACCAGCGTCCGCTGCTTCTGGATGGGCCCGATGAAGTCCTCCAGCCGCTCGTACCAGGTCTGCACCTTCAGGTCCGTGAAGATCGCGTGCCGCTTGAACTCCTCCCGGTGCCGCGGGAGGAACCTCTTCCAGGCCTGCTGGATCTTCCGCCGGATGCCCGCCAGCTTCGCCGGCGATCCGAACGCGCCCTTGACCTTGATCTGAATCTGCGAGCACCGGGCGGGGTCGACCTCCGAGGCATCCTCCACGTCCCGCAGCTCCTCCATCTCCGCCAGTCGCTGGAGCTCGTCGAAGGGGACGTAGACGGTCCGGGAGTCGATCGTGTACACGTCGGTCTTGCAGTCGTCTATGACCGAGAACGTGCGGGTGTTCGGGGTGACCGTCGTGCCGAGCTTTCCCCGCCCCAGCGGCAGCAGGGTCAGGACCACCTTCGTCCCCGGCGTGATGGACCGGACCGTCTCGCCCTTGGGCGTCCGAAAGCTCAACGCCTGGATGCCCAGCCCCAGGATCACCCGCTGCCCGGCAGGCAGCCACTGGAAGGCCTCGGGGAAGACTGCCTTGACCCGCCGGGTCTCGGCCTCGATCTCCCACGCCAGCCGATCGATCCCGGGGCGGTTGGCCTTCACCTCGTCGGCGGGGCGCGCCAGCTCTTCGGCGTGTTGCCGGCTGAGGTGCATGGTCCGCCAGAAGAGCTGCGGCAGGTTCTTCCTGGCGTTGTCCAGCCGGCTGAGCAGGTCCTCGTTACGCTCGCCGGCGGGCTTGGCGGCTTCTCGGCCGATGATCCGCCCCAGCTCAAGGGCGTGTCGGGTCATGGCGTCGGCGACCAGGTCGACGGGGGGGTCGAACCCGGCGTGGGCCAGCCCTCTCTGGACGAACAGCCCCTTCTCGAAGTCCGTCACGCCGACCCGCTCGGGGAGGCGGATGCCGGAGATCTGGATCGTCGTCGAGAAGCCTCGTCCCGCACGAAGCAGCCCGAAGCTGTAGATCACGGGCGTCGCCGATTTGACCTCGGGGATTCCCTTCCCGGTCCTTGCGTACACCGGCCCCAGGAAGAGCCCGGAGCGGTCCTTTGGGGCGGGCCTGCCTCGGAGGGTCGCCTTGCCGGTGAACAGGAGCTTCCCCCCCGGCTCCAGCGCCAGCTCTCCCTGGAGGTCCGCCAGGTGCCTGCCGGCCTCGTACAGCCCCGCCCGGGCGGGATAGGTGGTCTCTTCCTCGACCGTCAGCCCGCCGGTCAGGGCCTCCAACTGCGCCATGGTGGCCTGGGCGTCGCCGGTCACCCGGAAGGCCCCGGCCTCGTCCGTGTCCGCCTGCGTCAGCTTGAACTGGCCCCCGACGTGAAGCTCTCCGGTCAGGTCGCTGATGAACTCCTCGTACCGCCCGATGCCCGAGACGCTGGTGGTGTCGATGACGATGTCCCCGAAGAGCCCCTTGGCGGCGGCCTCCGCCTTGGCCAGAAAGCCGTCCATCACGCTGACCACGATCAGCACCATCGCCACGCACAGCGCCACCGCCGCCACCGCAATCAGCGCCAGCAGGCGCCGTCGAAGGTACTTCAGGCACAGGAAGAGCTTGTACATGGTATTCGTTTCGGCCGGCGGCCCCGGCCGGGATCCAGCTACTCCGCCGAATGGCATTAAGATAACGCTGCCAGGCCTGAAAGGCCGCCATCCGGCAGCCCAGGGCAACGCCCTCGGCCCCACTTATCTTAATGCCATTCGCTACTCCGCCCTCGCCTCCGGGCGCAGCATGGGGAAGAGGATCACGTCCCGGATGCTGGTGCGGTTGGCCAGCAGCATCACCAGCCGGTCGATCCCGATCCCCAGCCCCCCGGCCGGCGGCATGCCGTGACGAAGCGCCGTCAGGAAGTCCTCGTCCATGATGCGCATGGTCTCGTCCCGGTCCTCGCCCGCCAGTTGAGAGGCGAAGTTGGCTTCCTGGACGGCCGGGTCGTTCAGCTCCGTGTAGGCGTTGGCCATCTCCATGCCGGCGACGTACAGCTCGAACCGCTCGGCGACTAACTCATCGTCAGCCTTGCGTCGCGTCAGCGGACAAAGATCCGCTGGGTATTCCACCACGAACGTCGGCTGGATGAGCTTCGGCTCAGCCGTCTGCTTGAATATCTCGTCTATCACAACGGCATCGTCCTTGTTGGCCTCCTCGATGCCGAGCCGGCGGGCCTTTTCCCG
>CAZNSB010000471.1:0-4252 GCA_964575155.1 uncultured Planctomycetaceae bacterium
GGTATGTTATGCGGGCGAGGGTATAGGAGAATACGTCGGGGGGGAGGGGCGGGTTGGTGTCGCGGTCTTCCAGCTTGTGGCCGTGTGAGGCGCCGAAGGATTGCATCATGCGGGCGCCGCGAACTGCGTTTGCGTATTCGCGGATTTGTGGATGGGTGAAGGCGTGGAGCTTGGCGGGCTTGCC
Source organism: uncultured Planctomycetaceae bacterium (assembly GCA_964575155.1). Taxonomy (GTDB): domain Bacteria; phylum Planctomycetota; class Phycisphaerae; order SM23-33; family SM23-33; genus CAZNSB01. The sequence continues at coordinate 185 of CAZNSB010000471.1, forward strand.
GATGTACTTGCAGAGTTCCTTGACCATGGGGCCGCGGTGCTTGACGTCGGAGAGCCAGACGATTTCGGAGCCGCCTGTTATACGGTGCCAGAGTTGACGGATCACGCGTTGGGGGAGGTATGCTCCGTCGAATACAATGTGAAGATGCGGGTGCCAGAGGCCGGTCTTCTGGTTGACGGTGATCTCGACGGTGTAGACGCCGGCGGCGACGTTGCGGGTCCAGAATTGCGTACGGCGGAGGCGGGCGAAGTGGCGGCGGAGGGTGCGGAGTTGGTGGCGGAGGGGCTTGCTGTTGCTCTTTACGGTGAGGATGAGTTGGCGGGGGTGTTGCATTTCGGCGATGGCGGCGTCCAGTTGGTTGGCGGCTTGGGCGACGCGTTGACGGGAGCACAACGGGCAGAGGCGGTGCCTGCAGCGGAATAGGTAGGGGCGGACTTTGCCCGCGTCGGGGTCGACGTAGAAGTGCATGCTGCAGGCGCAGCCTGCCATGGACCGGGCCGCGTGCTGGTCGGTGGGGTGAGGGCTGTCGGCGAGGGCGCGTATGACGAGTTCGCGGGTGTCCTCGTGGGCGGCGTGGAGTACTTCCTGGAGACCGTTGGGGCGGGGGATGCTGGCGGGCCAGGCGTCGGCGACGGCGAGGGCGGCGGCAGAGGCAACGGGGACGGGCGGTGGCCCTAGATTTGGCGTCGTAAGTGTTGGGGGGGGGCAGGTTTGGGAGGTTGTTTCCATGGTTTCAAGTGAAGTCGGAGATAACGACCGCGTCCCGGACCGGCGGGAGGTTCGTGGGGGTAGCGACCACGTGGCCCGGGGTCCGGGGGCGGCCGGCGGAGGGAAGAGACGGTGAAGAAGGCTTGGCAAGGCAGACCGCCCGCCGCCGCTCGGCGCTTGGTAAGGCCCGCTTGACGGGCGATCTGCGATTGATTTGTGTTGGTGGGGTCATAGGGATATGGCGGTGCAGACGTATGGGGTGCTGATGGAGCCGGAGGCGCGGAGTTGGGCCACGAGGCGGAGGAAGACGCGTTGCCCGGCGGTGATGTTCCAGGGCCAGTCCAGTGTCCAGCCGGGCCAGGCGTCGGTGGTGTTCCAGGTGAGGGCTTCGATGAAACGCCAGGGGCCGGCGTAATAGGCGGTGCCTGGGGAGACGGGTTTGCCGGCGAAGGCGAATATGTCCAGGTCGCGGGAAGGGGCGGTGTAGCCGTCCGGGGCGGCGGCGATGGTGGTGGTGTCGGCGGTGGCGTCGGCGGTGATGGCGACGATCGGTGGCCAGGTGGGCGGAACGTCGGGGGGAGTGGGGAATGCGAGGGCGTCGTCGATGCGGTAGCGGGTGGCGTTTGCTCGAATGAAGGCGCAGTAGCCGCTGCGTATGGAGGGTGTGCCCCAACGGTTGGGCAGGGGGTGGGCGTGGCCGTAGGCCCGCCAGGCGTCGCGTTGGGCGGGGGTGAGGGTTGCTGACCAGGCGGGGGCGACGGCGGCGAGGGCGGCGCGGACGGCGGTTTGGGCGTCGGAGGCGGGGTTGTCGGGGTCGACGCGGGTGCGGATGGTGAGGCCGCCTTGAGTGCGGAGGTAGACTTCGTCGCCGATGCGGCCGCGGACATCTACGAGCACGCTACCTGCTCGACCGACTGCCATGTATGGTTTCCTCGATGCGTTAGAGCTTGGCGACCGTTGCTTGGCCGGTGGAGTAGGCCGTGATCCCGACGTACTCCTCGGCGGTGCCCATGGGTTCGTACGATTCGTCGGGGTTGGGGCCTCCGATGGCCCAGTAGGCATCGGTGGGTTCGACGCCGGCTCCGGGTTCGTTGGAGATCACCCAGCGGGAGTTGCCGTCGTCACGCCAGATGTACCAGGGCTGTGCTGTGAGCTTGTAGACGGGGTGGCTGTCGTAGCTGGCGGAGAGTGTGAAGTCACCGGTGACATTCGGGACGGGTGTGCCGGTGGCCAGGCGTGATCCCGGCCAGTAGGTGCCGTCGCGGGTGCCGTGGGCGAAGGGCGCCCAGAAGGTGTCGGCCGGAGCGATGGCGCCGCCAAGCGTGTCGGAGAGGATCCACGTGGCGAGGGCGGAGGACCACCAGATCCACCAGTTTCCGGACGGGTGGCGGTAGTACGGCTTGGTGGCGTAGAACCCTTGGCCGATGTAGGTCCCTGAGGCGTCCGGGTTCAAGACGCCTGAGACCTCTACACAGAAGGGGCTGCCAGGACTTCGGCCCAGTGGGGGCCGCTGATGCGGTTGTCTTGGTCCTTGAACATTGCCTTGATGGTGATCCGCTGGCCTTCGGCCATGGTGTAGGCGGCGGAGAGCTCGAGGGGGAACGTCGGCGGGGCAACCGAGTCGCCGGCCACGTGGGACACGTAGCGGAAGCCCTTCGGCGTGGCGAGCCGTCCGGCCTCGGTGGGCAGGCCCATGAAGATCATGAGGAACTGCTCGTCGATGGACTTGTCGAACGAGCCGCCGGGTTCGGCCAGCTGGAGCTTGCTGGTATCGGACTCGGCCGTGAAGGCGAGGGTGACACCGCCGGCGTGTCCCATGGCGGTGGGCGCGTCGGCCAGGACGGTGGAGCTGTAGAGGAAGGCGAGGGCGTTGAGGCGCAGGAAGGCGGCGAGGCCGTTGATCTCGATGGTCTGACCGAGCTTGTTGGTCCAGGTGGTGCCGGCGGCGTAGGCTCGCCAGTCGGCGCGTTGCTGGGCGGTCAGGGTGTTGGACCAGTACTTGGCCAAATAGGCGGCGTTGGCACGGCGGGCGGTCTGGAGGGTGGAGCGTTTGTTCACGGGGCGGGTGCGGGAACGGGCGATGTTGCCGCCGGCGCCGCGGCTGAAGACGGTGCCGGCGATGGCTCCTCGCATGTCTGTTACGCCGCCTCCGAATTGGACCAGTGCCATGGTTGGCTCCTTTGGTGTTGAGGTTGTGGTGGCCGTTGCTGTTGGAGGCTACTGGATTGTTGGGGGCGAGGGGTTGTGGTGTCAAGGGGAAAATTCGCAAAATGTTGGGGTTTGGGCGCGCTTCACTTGAACGAGATTAAGGGGGCTGATTCACACTAGGTGCTGTGGCGTGTCGCGGGGCGGCCGGCCCCGGTCAAAGACCGTCCGGGGCCGGCTGCTCCGCGTCCGGGTTGTTTCCGGTTGGGAGGGGCGGGGCGAGAGCTGGGTAGGCAGAGGGGGCATGACCGCGTTTCCGGGCCAGGGCGGGCGTCTGCCGCAAGGCCGGCCCGGATGGCCGGGCGCAGCGGCAGTCGAGGGCCCGGCGGCCATGGAAGGCCGCCGGGCCCGGCCCGCACTGGCCCGGAAACCCGGGCTGCCCCCCCAAACGCGGGGAGCGGCGGGACCGGACGGGTGGACGCGGCAGGGATGCCGCGGCCGCCCGCCCGCGGCAGGGATGCCGCGGGCCGGTCCCGCCGCGCGGGCGAAGGCCGGCTGAGCCGGCCGAAGGGGCCGCGCGGCGAATCAGCGGCCGGGCCGGTAGGCCGGCCCGGCCGCCGCCACAGCGGGGGTAGGGGGACCGCCGCCCAGCGGGCGGCGACCGCAACGAGGCACGCGAATAAGCGGGGGGCAGCTCCGATGGGGCGGCCCACGCGCCCCCAGCGGCCGCGGCCCATAGCACGCCGCATGCCAGCGTCGGAGGCTGGCGGGCGGTGTGCGGCCGCGGCCGCGGCGGGTCCCGGCTTCCGGGCGAGACCCCGCCGGCCTGAGCTGAGCGAAGGCCGGCGAGGCTCGGCCGGGCGGCGGGAGACCCCGGCGGCCTGAGCTGAGCGAAGGCCGGCGAGGCTCCCGCCGTGCCGGGGGAGACCCCGCCAGGCTGAGCGCAGCGAAGCCTGGCGAGGCTCCCCCGGCTGCCGGCGGTGACGCTTCGGCACCGCCGGCCCGCGTAGGCCGTCCGGCCGAAGCGGCGCCAGACACGTCCAAGAGAACGGGGCTATAGGGGCGTGTGAGAGGCTTCGTTGAACGGACGGGGGGAGGGACGTTTGGGTGTCGGTTGGGCTGGTGTGGCCGGGGGGAGCCGGGTTGCGGGGGCGATTGGCGGCGTTGAGGCTTCGGTGTGAGGCGGGGAGGGTTGGGTTGGGTGTGTGTTGCCCG
>CAZNSB010000472.1:0-4244 GCA_964575155.1 uncultured Planctomycetaceae bacterium
GACGACGCCCTGGCCAAGATCACGCGGGCAACGCTGTTGCCCTGATCGAGGGCGGGCCTCTGCCACGCAACCGGAAACGAGCCTATGCGGCGGCCAACGGGATTCTCAAACCGCGGTTCGACGGGCGGACCGCCCGGCGCGAGGTTTGTGGGTATCTCGAGCACCACAACAACGAGCGTCCGCACCAGGGCATTGCCAACGGCGAATCAACAAGCCTGAGGTCCCGCCGCCCCAGCAGGGGCAGTGGACCCATCGCTTGCCGCCAGCGCGCGGGCGAGTTATTGAAGTGCCGCGATCGCCAAGCGGCACGGCGGGTGGGATGAACTCCATGGCCCCGCTGGGATGTCCGGTAATATGACGGCGGACGGAGTCTTCGGCACGGAAAGGCGGAAACGATGCACGCGATGGTCTTATTCGTACTGGCCGGGGTCGTGGGTGCCGCTGCCTTCCCGGCCCGGGCCGCAGAGTTCTACGTCGCGCCGAGCGGCAACGACGCAGAGCCGGGCACCAGGGCGAAGCCCTTCGCCACGCTCGAACGGGCCCGCGACGCCGTACGGGCGATCAAGGCGAAGGGCATGCCCGCCGGCGGCGTGACCGTGTGGCTGCGCGGGGGAACCTACGAACGGAAACAGACGTTCGAGCTTGGCCGGCGGGACTCGGGCACAAGAGGCGCGCCGATCGTCTACCGCGCGGTGAAAGGGGAAGATGTCCGGCTGGCCGGGGGAAGCACGCTTCCCGGGTCCGCGTTCAAGCCGGTGACCGACAAGGCCGTTCTGGCGCGCCTGCCGGAAGAGGCGCGCGGCAAGGTGCTCGTGTGCGACCTGAAGGCCCGCGGCATCACCGACCTCGGCAGGATGAAACCCTTCGGCTTCGGTCGTCCCGTGGTCCCGCCCCCGCTCGAGGTGATCTTCAACGACCGGGTGATGCAGCTCGCGCGCTGGCCCAACGCGGGTTTTGCGAAATACGGCAAGATACTCGATCCCGGGTCGGTTCCCCGGACAGGTGACAAGAGCAACCGGGGCGGCAGGTTCGCCTACGAAGGCGACCGGCCCGCCCGCTGGGCCAAGGCCAAGGAGCTGTACCTCTTCGGCTACTGGGCCTATCAGTGGGCCGACGAAGCCCTGCCGGTCAAGTCCATCGACACCCGGAAGCGCGAAATCACCCTGGCCCTGCCGCATGTCTATGGGCTGAAACCCCACGGCGGCAGCCCGGTGAGCAGGGAAAGGCCCTACTACGCGCTGAACCTGCTGGCCGAGCTCGACGCCGCCGGCGAGTACTACGTCGCCCGCCATTCGGGCAAGCTCTTCTTCCTGCCGCCATCCGACCCGGAGCGCGCCCGCGTCGTCGTGACCGTGCTGGCCGACCCCCTGATCATGCTCAACGAGGCCTCGCACGTCATCCTGCGCGGGCTGACGCTCGAGGCGAGCCGCGGCATGGGCGTGTTGATCGTCGGAGGGACCGGCAACCGCGTCGCCGGCTGCACGCTGCGGAATCTCGGCACGGCGGCGGTGTGCGTAGGTAATGGAGCCGAACCCCGACGGATAGGTTCCCTGGTCGGGCGCATTTACGGCGACACCGCGTGGAACCGCAACGCCGGCTCGGACAACGGAGTCCTCGGGTGCGACATCCACCACATCGGGGCCGCCGGCGTGTACCTGGGCGGAGGCGACCGGAAGACCCTCGCCCCCGGGCGCAACTTTGTCTCGAACTGCGACATCCACTCCGTGGGGACCCGATACCGGCAGTACCAGCCCCCGGTCCAGGTGGATGGCGCGGGCAACCGCGTTTCGGACTGTCACCTCCACCACGTCCCGGGCAACGGGGTCTGGCTGTGGGGCAACGATCACGTGATCGAGCGGAACGAGATCGATCACTGCGCCCGGGAGGCCGACGACTCCGCCGCCATCGGGTGCGGGCGGGACCCCTCGATGCAGGGCAACGTCATCCGCCACAATCTCTTTCACCACAACGGCGGACGCCCCTGGACGTCGGACCTGTTCTTCGACGACGGCCACTGCGGGCATATCGTCACGGGCAACATCTTCTGCGGGATCCCGCCGCGGGGGGCGCTTTTCATCCACGCCGGGCTGCACCATCGCTTCGAGAACAATATCGTCGTCGGCGGAACACACGCCGTCAAAATGCGTGCATGGAACCAGAACAGGTGGAACGCCTTTCTCAGCACCTACGAAAAGGGGCTGATCCAGCGCCGCCTGTACCGGGCCGTGGACATCCGCAAGCCGCCGTACAGCGCACGCTATCCGAATCTCAAGGTCATAGCCAAATACGCGCCGTCATCAAACGCGGTGCAGGGGAACCTGCTCTTTCGGTGCCGGCATGCGGCCGGCGGCGGTCCGGTCGCGACCAGCAACGTGATCGCGAAGGACGATCCGGGCTTCACGGACGCGGAGCGGATGGATTTCCGCTTGAAGAAGGACGCGGCCATACTCAAGAAGCTGCCGAAGCTGGCGGAGATCCCGTTCGAGAAGATCGGCCCTCAGGACGACGAGTTCCGGAGCCTGCCCAAAGAGCTGTTCCATAGCAAACTCCTTCGCGGGCGGCAGGAGGCCGGACAGGTCGAGATCTCGGTCAGCGGCGTGCACGAGCTGCATCTGATTGTCGATGACGGCGGGGACAATAACTGGAGTGACCATGCGGACTGGGCCGCGGCGGAATTGGTGTCCAAGGACGGATCGGTCACGCGCCTGAGCGCCATGACACCGGTCCTGCGATTCGGGTACGCCGGCGGATTGGTGAAGTTGGACCGGACCTACGGTGGCAGGCCGCTCGCCGTTGGGGCCAAAACATTCGAGCACGGCATCTCGACGCACGCCGATTCGGAGATCCATTACCGCCTCGACGGACGGTTCAAGACCTTCCGGGCGTGGATCGGTGTGGACAACACCAGTCTCGGCAAGGGCAGCGTGCGGTTTCGGGTTTCAGCAGACATGCCCGGCAAAAAATAGGTTCAAGGGGCAGGGGCTGGCTCAGCGGCCGGTCCTCGACGACCTCGTAGCTGGAGTTGTCCTTCAGCCTGGACACGAAGAAGGATCCGGCGTCGTGGATGTCCTGGTACAACCCGTAGTCGATGTGGCCGCGGTCGATGTCGTAGTGAAGATGCAGCCGTACGCCGCGCTTGGTGCTCTTCTTGCGGAAGACCGCCCAGACCATTTTCGGCAGACATCGCAAGAACGAACCGTCCACGGCCGTGGGAACACCAGGCAAGTTCTTCAGCCTTTTGTCCTTGGGCAACTTCCCAACCATCTGCCCCACTTGATGGATGATCGGTTCCACGTGAACCGGGTCGAAGATCTTGGAGGCCGACTCGCTCATGGAGCCCACCGAAGTGTGCCTTACCCCAACCAGCTTCTCGATATCCTGAAAGTCCGTCGCCTCTTGCAGAGCCCGCATGCTCTCGAGGACCGGATTGAACAAGTGCGGCAGAAGCAACGAGACCCAGTGATCCATACAGAACTTCCGATTGCCATGAACGGGCAGATCGCCCAAGGGCTTCAAGATGTCTTCGAAGTTCCGAAGATACTTCAAGCCCTGAACATCTTCCGTCCGCAAACGCCGCTTGGGTTTCCTTTCCATAAGTCCATAGAAACAGGTGCGTTACCGTGGCGCGAGTTTTTTCCTGCCGGATTCTCACTTTTCTTCCCGTTCTCTCACAGCCCTCTGCCGCTACCAACGGACCAACAGCACCAGAACCCCGAACACTATTGAACCCACATCCCTCATCGCTCCATCGTGGAGCAAGGCCGATAGGTAAAAGATTTCACCAATCCCCGGAGCGCGTTTACCTCACATAAGCCGCTCTACTGAAAGGCTTTATGCAAATCCGCCGGGCGGGTTGATTGGTAAAAGGTTCTTGCCTCTTCTTGCTCTAAGTCCTTGTTCTACGGGCACTGGACCAATAGGGCTTTAACCGCCCCCGGCGCTGCCGAGGCGGACCATGCCCCCACCATTACATTAGTGCCGTCAATCCATCGCCCGGAATTAGGGCATCTCGTTACCGGACAATAGGTTAGGGCGAACAATCCCTTCGGCCCGGCGGCCGCGAAAAATCCAGAAAAGTTGGCCGGGGCATCGCCCCGGCCAGGAGACGCAGACGGGACCATTTGCCCGGGATCCGCTCCGGCCTGCCCACTAATCACTAATCAAGACCTGACCCCACAAGCGCCACAAGCACTAATCACTAATCAAGACCTGACCCCACAAGCGCCACAAGCACTAATCACTAA
>CAZNSB010000473.1:0-4237 GCA_964575155.1 uncultured Planctomycetaceae bacterium
GCAGGATGAGTTTGGAGTCCTCGCCGCCGATCTCGATGATCGTCCGCACCTCCGGGTGCAGGTGGGCCGTCGCCTTGGCCTGCGCCACCACCTCGTTGATCGGCTTCAGGCCGTACATCTCTCCCAGGGCGGCCGTGGCGGCGCCCGTCAGGGCCACGCCCTCGATCTCCGAGGCGGGCACCTCTTCAAAGAGCGCCTCCAGCGCCGCCACCGCCGTCTCGAGCGGCTTGCCCCGCGTCCGAACGTACCGGTCGCCCGCGACGGTCAGGTTCTCGTCCAGAAGGGCCCAGTTCAGGCTGGCCGAACCGATGTCGATACCGAGGTACACGCCAGGTCCTCCCCTCGCTGGAATACGTTCTTGGTTGCAGCGAGCGCCCCTTGTACCGCGCCGGGCCGCCCGGCTCAAGACCCCGCATTATACCGGCCGGGTGCGGGCGGCGTCAATTTCCTGATTGACTCGCCTTCCCGCGGGGTGGCTCACCTGTAGGGTGGGTGCTTGCACCCACGCGGTACCCGGACCGTTCGGCACGGTGGGTGCGGAGGATGTAGGGTGGGTGCTTGCACCCACGCGGTACTGTGCGCCGTCGCGCACGGTGGGTGCGGAGCACCCACCCTACGCCCTGTCATTCCGAGCGAGCGCAGCGAGCCGCGAACGTAAGTTCGCGGGTATCCTCCGGAACGGGCCGATCGACGCGCCGATAGGGGCTCTGCGGGTGCGAAGATACCCGCCGCCTCACGGCGGCGGCTCGATGCACGTCGAGCCAGAAAGGCCGCGGGCCGACGCGCGCCTGCGCCGGCCCGTACGGTCTAATCCATTTTGCCCCGCCGGCCGAAGGGGCACCCGGCCGAGGGGATCCTGTTCGCGTTGAGGCCTGTACGGCAACGTCACTGCCGCATGGTGCGCGGCGGGTCGGAGCCTGTCCCGAGCGCAGCCGAGGGGCACCCACCGCGCGAACCGGCACGCACTCTCCCGCGCGGGGAGAGGGAGTATCACACGTTGTCCTACCGCCGCCGCCGGACGTAGCCGACGAGGGCGCCGATGCCCAGCACCAGCCCGGCCATCGTCACGGGTTCGGGAATGACCGTGCCTGAGGCTTCGAAATCGCGATAGTCCGAGCCGTCAGACCCGTCAGACGGATCGTAGAATGAGAAGCAGTAGTCTGTGGTGTTGAACGAGAAACTCTTTGGCCCGGTAACCAGGTCCCTTGCGTGAACGCTGAAGGTACCTGTTGCTCCCGGGGCAATACCGTAGTCGGTGGTGATGGCAGCGCCCGAACCGGTCCATCCGTAGAAGTCGCTGAGCAAATTGTAATCCTTGGTCCCTATCCACACATTGGGCCATACGTTGGGATTATCGGGATCGTCCGGCAGAGGGAGCCATTCACCTGAGGCATCCCAGTATCCATTGCCGGTGTAGTACTGGCCCGCATTCGAGGAGCCGTAATCGCCGGCCGATGTTCCGAAATAGCCGGGTTCCGCGTTGGGGCCGGCCAGGTCGGCGCCGGCACTGTCGCGCACGCGGCACCCCCAAAACGCCGTATACTCTTCGGGAAAGAAACCGTGCGTGTCCAGGTTCGTGGCGTCCCAATTGGCCGTCCCGGCTGTAACGGCATCCGCCACCGGATTGGTGGGGAACCACACGGCCCACTGCCAGATGGGGGCAGCCTCCTGGTTGACGAGCGTGTAGGTGTACGTCCAGTCGCCGGTGGTGCCGCTGATGCCCTCGACGACCGTGGTGGTGGCTGCCGCGACACCGCTGACGGCCAGTAGAAGGCCGAGTGCTGCAACTGCTGTCAGGTATCTCATGTTTGTTACCCCCCGTCTCGGAGGTCTCCTTGTGCTGCCGATTCGTGTGTTGGATTGCGGGCGGCCCGACCATCGGGCCACCCGCCGGGCCGCTCGGCAGTATCGCCGGCCCGTTGCGGGTCTGTCAGGTTCTCTTCCGGCGCTCGTGGCGTTGTAGGGCTACCGCCGCCGGCGGACGTAGCCGACGAGGCTTCCCAGGCCCAGCACGAGCCCGGCCAGGGTCACCGGTTCGGGGACGATTTTCACGTCTGCGCCCCCAAGGTTTCCGTGACAGTCCAGGAAAGTGTCCGGGTCAATAACCATTGTTGTTGGGTTCGATGGATAGTTAGTGGCATTCAGCACGATGTCGAACCTCGTGGAGTCAACTAGGTCCAGTGCTGTCAACTCCAGCGTGATGATTCTCGTGTCCGACGTGATGTTCGTGACGAACTTACACACGGAGCAGCCCGCGTCTCCGTCGGTCCATGTATTATTGATGGGATGTCCGGGCCAAAAGCGCATATTGAAGGCGGGGTTAAAGGTGCCCCCGTCGAGCTGAATGTAGGCTGGGTCCCACTCAAACACGATATCCGCCGTGTTCCATTGGCCAGCCTCGGTGAACCGCGCCCAGACGTCGAGGGTAAAAGCGTCTCCGGGCTTTACCGTTGTGCCTGTAGCGGGTTCGACGGTGAGGTCTACCGTTGTCGCCCCGGCCGTCGCGGTGACGGCCAGTAGAAGGCCCACTGCTGCAACGGCTGTTACGTATCGCATGGTTCGTTTCCCCCCTTCGGAGGTTCCCCTCTGATGCCGCTGCCGTATGTTGAATTGCGGGCGGCCCGACCGTCGGGTCGCCCGCCGGGCCGCTCGGCAGATGAGCCGGCCCGTTGCGGGTCTGTCAGGTTCTCTTCCGGCGCTCGTGGCGTTGTAGGGCTATCGCCGCCGGCGCCGGACGTAGCCGACGAGGGCGGTGAGGCCCAGCATCAGGCCGCCCAGCGTCACGGGCTCGGGGACGACGGGTTGCGATTGGGCCTCTGACGTTAGCCACGGGGCGTAGAGCACGTCGCCACACTCTATCTGGGCTTGGATCTCGCTCTCTACCGTTGTGCCCCACCAGTTGTTCCTGGCATCCACCGTGCATATGCCCGGGTAGGCACCAACTGCGTAGGTACCACTTGACGGGTCAAAGCCTGTAAAGTTCGTGTCGTGGACTTCCAGATCGTTGTACGCGGCGATTCCCTCGTAGCAGTTAGTGATAGTGCCTGCGCCGTTGATGACGTTCCCACTCGGCGTGGTGGCAAGCAGCACCCCCGCCGCGGCTGTGTGAATGTAGTTGCCGATGAACTGGTTGTTGTCCGACTCCATGTACAACCAGATCCCGTAGATCTGACCGGAGGTCGTGTCTGAATGGATTTCGTTGTTACGGATCGTGTTGTTGTCGGAATCCCACATCACTCCCAGGGGTGTGCCTCCGAAGAGATCGTTGTCTTCGATCACACAATTGTCCGCGCCGTTGAGGTGCATCCCGAACTTCTCGTTCTGACCAGCGGGACCAACGACACTGAAGTCTCTGAAAGTCACATTGCTGCCCGTGATGTCCACAGCCCGGTTGCCTCCTGAACCGTTTACGGTGCTCAGGCTTCGCCCGGCTCCCTGAAGGGTCAGAGATTTAGGGATGGTGAGCGTTTCGCTATACGTTCCGGCAGCCACGTTGATGGTGTCACCGGGGCTGGCGCCGTCGATGGCGTTCTGAATGCTTTGCCCTGGGTTCACGTTCCACGTCGTGGCCCCGGCCGTCCCGGTGACGGCCAGCAACAGGGCGAGTGCAGCAAGTGCGGTCAGGTATCTCATGTTTTCTGTCCCCTCTCTTGGAGGTCTCCTTGTGCTGCCGCTAGAGTGTGTTGGATTGCGGGCGGCCCGACCGTCGGGCCGTCCGCCGGGCCGGTCGGCAGATGAGCCGGCCCGGAAGGGCGCGCAGGTTCGGCGCCCCTTGCGGCTCGCTCGCCGCGAGCCTTACGGCGGTTGTGTCATAGGCATCCCCCCGTCTCTGGCTCTGTGGCAAGACCATCCCGTCCCGGGTGTCTCGGTCGAGGTTGGCACCGGACCTCGGCGGCCCCAAGCCGAATAGCGCCCGCGCGGCGCAGGAAGGTGGCGGAGCACCTCGCTCGAAACACGGCAGTATAGCATGGATTGGTGAAAAAGCAAATCCCTCGGCATTCACAGGGCCGTTTTGGTATGCTTTACGCTATGAAGGTTGTGTAGAATATGCGCCTGGGGGCGGCAAGGTCGGCAGGCGTGTCCCGCACCGTGGTGATTTCCTGATTGACTCGCCCACGCCAGCCGTACATAAGGGGGGCCGGTACGCCCCACCGAGCCGCCAGCGCCGACCGAGCCGCGAAGGCCTGCCCGCCGTAGCCTTCCGGCCTTCGCAGCCGAGGCTGCTACGGCGGAGTAG
>CAZNSB010000474.1:0-4211 GCA_964575155.1 uncultured Planctomycetaceae bacterium
GCGATGGGCATGATGAAGATCGGGATCATGCTGGACATGATGTGGATGGGAAAGCCCGCGACGATCAGCCCCCCCATCGTCAGAACCACCGACACCAGCGCCACCAGAAGCGGCGAGACGATCAGGATCAGCTTGCGGAAAAACAGGAGCATCAGCAGGAAGATGACGACCATCGCCGCCGGGGCGGAGACCGCCATCTGGATAAACATCTCCACCCCGAAGGTGTCCTCGGCGACGGGCAGCCCGGTGATGTGGTACTGCTCGGGCCCGCCGAGGGCGGCGACCTTCTTCCGCAGCGCCGTGTAGACGCGGTAGCTGTCCTTCTTCTTGTGGATGGGCAGGTAGAGGCAGACGGCCCGGCCGTCGCCGACTTTCGGCGGGACCATCGTCCCGCGGAAGAACGGGATCCGCTGCGCGTCGGCGAGGACCTTGGCGGCCTGGGCGTCGTCGGCCGGCGGGGCCGGCATGAGCCAACTGAACCGGATGGTCCTCTTGCCCGGGATCGGCTCGATGTTGTCCACGACGGAGGGGGCGATGACGTCGGCCTCGATGACGCCGGCCGGGGCGCCGTCGCCGTCCGTCCACCGCAGCGTCTTGGCATACTCGGTCAGCGCGTGGACCTTCGCCAGTGAAACCGCGTTGAAGACCCCCTGCGGATGCCCCTCGTGGACGATGCCCACCACCACCATGTCGTGCAGCGCCAGCCGGCGCTTCATCGCGTCGTGAAAGACCCGGACCGGCTCGGCCGCCGAGAGCATGTTCTCCGGGTCGGTGTCCACGGCGACCGGATGCAGCGGGCGGAAGGCCCCCGGCCAGACCGACGGCAGCCCCGCCAGCAGCGCCGCCGCGACCGTCGCGCCGGCCGCCGCCGCCACGACCCGCCGCGGGTAGGCAACCGAGGCCGCCGTGACCCACGAGCCTATCGCCATTGTCGCGTCTCCCCATGGTGCCCCGGCGCGTCGCGCCGGGGCCCGGTGGCGCCCGCCACGGCCCGCCGCAACAGTATACCCGCCGGGAAGCCCCTTGGCCGCAAGGCTTCCGTGACAACCCCGCCGCCGCCCGCTACAATCCCCGCCGAATGAACGCGGAGGCACCGACACCGAGGCGAGCGCGACGCTGGCGGCCGGGGGCGCTGGCGGCGCCGGTGGCCCTGCTGACGGGCCCGGCCCTGCTGGCGGCGGCGCTGGCCCTGCGGCCGATCTCCAGCTTCGACACCGGCTACAACCTGGCCTACGGCGAGCACTTCCTCCGCACCGGGCGGATCGTCCAGACCAACCGGTTCATCTACACCCACCTCAACGCGGACATCCTGGCCGATCCCGCCAGCCTCGGCCCCGGGTGCCGATTCGACGAGGACAGCGAAACCTACCACTTCGTCAACGCCAACTGGCTCAGCCAGGTGATCATGGCCGGCGTCCACAAGCTCGCCGGGATGAACGGGCTGGTGGCCTTCCAAGCGGTCCTGGTGGGGGCGATCTTCGCGGTCCTGGCCGCCGCCCTCCGCCGGGCGGGCGTGGGGTGGGCCTGGGTCGCCGCGGGCATGACGCTGGTCATGCTGGGGGCCTACCAGCGCTTCAACCTCCGCCCGGAGCTGCTGGCCTACCCCGTCATGGTCGGGCAGTGGTCGCTGCTGATGCGGCGGGAGTTCACCTGGCGGGCGGCGGCGGGCGTCATCGCCCTCCAGGTGCTGGCGGCCAACCTCCACTCCTACTTCCTCCTGGGCGCCGCCATGGCCGCGGCGGTCCTCGCCGACGCCCTGCTCCGCTGGCTGTGGGCGCACCGGAGGGGCGCCCGCCGGGCGGCGCCGCCGGAGGCGTCGGTGCGGGTGAGATGGCTGGCGGTGGCGGCCGGGGGGACGCTCGCCGCGTCCCTGGTGAATCCCTGGTTCCTCCGCGGCGCCCTCATGCCGGCGCAGGCAATCTTCTGGCTGCGAGCCAACGACGTCCTCGGGCGGATCCCCGAGCAGCCGGGGGCCCTGCACCCCTGGGCGACCATCACCGAGCTGCTCTCGCCTTTCCACGCCTCGTTCCTCGGCACCGCCGCGGGGAAGGCGTACGTGGCGACGCTGTCGCTGGCGGGCGGGTCGGCGGCCGTCGCCGCCCTGCGGCGGCGGTGGGACTGGCTCCTGCTGCTGGCGGGGATGACCGCCGTCTCCACCGGCATGCAGCGGAACGCCGCCACCACGGTCCTGGTGATCGTCCCGCTGGGGCTGATCATCCTCGCCGACGGGTGGCGCCGCCTGAGGGAAAGGCTGCCCTGGAAGCTTCTCCGCCGCGCCGGCACCGGCGCCGCCTGGGCCGCCGGCGCCGCCGCCGCGGCCGCGTCCGCCTTCTTCGGCGTCCGCGTCGTCACCCAGCGCTTCTACTTCGACGAACGCCGCCCGTGGCGGTTCGGCGCCGGGATCAGCCGCCTGGCCCTGCCCGTCGACGCCGCCCGGTGGATCCAACACGCCGCCGAGGACCTCCCCGCCGCCCGCCTGCCGGGCAACCTCTTCTGCGACTACGACACCACCTCCAACCTGCTGTACCTCACCGGCGGGAAGTACGATCTGCCCGCCCTGACCAACACCTGGGCGGTCCCCCCCTACGTGATGGGCTGGCTTCTCCAGTGCACCTCCGGGCAGCGCCCCTTCGGCCCGGTCGTCGCCGAGTACGCCGTCAACACCGTCGTGCTTCGGTCGTCGGTGGCCAACGGCCCGCTGATGAAGCGCCTCGCCGCTGACGGCGACTGGGCCGTCGTCCACCTCAGCGGGCGATACGTGGTGTTCGTGTGGCGGAAGGGACCGGCCGGCGAATTGGCCAGGAGATACGCCATCGACCCGGAGAAGCTGGATGCGGCCGGGCACGTCTCGGCCGTCGCCGCCTCCGACCCCGTCGAGGCCTTCGCCCTCTACCACGGGGGGATGCTGCTGTACCGGCTGGCGTGGGGCGACAAGAAGATGGCCGGCGGCGACGTCGCCGACCCCGACGAGCGCATGCTCCGGCGAGAGCTCACCTGGGCCGAGCACGCCATCGAGCTCTGGCGAGAGGCCGTCCGCCGCCGGCGCGACTACCGCGAGGCCAACCTCAAGCTGGCCACCGCCCTGGGGCTGCTGGGCGCCGGCAGGGCGCTGCGGATGCAGTGCTGCCTCCGCCGGAACGAGCCCCTCCTCGCCGACGCCGCCCGCCGGCTGGGGTGCAAGACCCGCGACGAGGCCCACCTCGCCTGCCTCAAAATGCCCGCCTACCAGGACCACCTCAAGCAGGCCGAGTTCTTCCGCCTGCTCGCCCTGGAAAGCTGGAAAGAGGCCGAGGACGTCCTCCGCCTCGCCCTCGCCCGCAGCCGGCGCTGCGGCGCCTACGCCGAGCACCTCGAATCGCTTCAAGAGCAGCAGGCGGCGTTCCGCCGAGGCGTCATCGAGGTGCCCGCCATCCCCCTGCGCTGAGGCGGCCCCGGCGAGCAACTGGACAGGCCCGCCGGCATTCGATAGCCTACCCGCCTGGTAGTCCTTCGCGGCCGATTCTGTGAGTGCCATGGCGGGGGCTGTTTCCCGCCATGCGGGTCGGCATGGCGGCAGACGACGGCCGCCATGGCACCCGGACCGGCGATATCCAAATGGAAGGACTACGGGCAAGGAAAGGCGCCCGCCATGGAAGACGCATACGGAAAGCTGATCGCCTCGCTGGCCAGGGCCAACGACAGGCGGATCGCCCTGCTGGTCGTCGACGGCGTGGGCGACTGCGATAACGACGGGCGGGGGACCGCCCTCCAGCAGGCCGACACGCCCCACCTCGACGCGGCCGCCGGGCGAGGCGCCTGCGGGCTGCTCGTGCCCATCGCCACCGGCGTGACCCCAGGCTCCGGGCCGGGGCACCTGGGGCTGTTCGGGTATGACCCGCTGATCTACCAGGTCGGGCGGGGGGTCCTCAGCGCGCTGGGCATCGAGTTCCCGCTCACCGCCCGGGACGTCGCCGCCAGGGTGAACTTCTGCACCCTCGACGCCGACGGAAACGTCGCCGACCGACGGGCCGGGAGAATCCCCGACGACGAAAACCAACGCATCGTCCGGAAGCTCCTCGCCGCCCTCGCCCCCCCCGCCGGCGTCGAGGTCTTCCTCCGCACCGTCGCCGAGCACCGCGCCCTGCTCGTCCTCCGCGGCGACGACCTGGCCTCGCGGACCTGGGCGATGAGGGCGGCGACGACGTCGCCGACACCGACCCCCAGGCCACCGG
>CAZNSB010000475.1:0-4210 GCA_964575155.1 uncultured Planctomycetaceae bacterium
CGTTCGGCCAGATAAGGCCCTACCCAGGGGGGGCAGTAGGTCTCGCAGGCGATCCCCTGCTCGCGGGCCATGGCCGTGAGGACCGGATCGGCGATGGCGTAGACGAGCCGGCCCTTGAGCTGCAAGGTGGCCAGGTCGGACAGCTCCGGCGTCTGCGGCACCAGGCGGAGGTAGAGCTGTAGCTGGGACAGGTCCCCGGGGGATGCGACCAGGCCGGCCTCTATCACATGGAGGGAAGGGGGGTCCACGACCAGGGCGTCAACCCAGCGGCGCCAGACTCCGAGCGCGACCAGCTCGGCAGGGTCGAGGTCGTCGACGGTGAGGCCCGCGGGGATGCCGCCGACCCGGACCCGTTGCAGATGCCGGCGGCCCGGCCAGCGGTCGGCCAGGTACTCGGAGACGAGCCGGGACTCGGCCATGACCTTCTGGCCACTCGCGGGGGACATGGCAAAGACCCCTTGACTTCCGCACGCCGGCCCTGTATGTTGTAGCGCGCTTTGGGTGGGTGTGTCAACTCCCCCGCGGACAAGACAAGGGACCCGCCCCGGCGGCGTGCTGGCGTCTACCGACACACCCACGTTGCCGGCGGCGTGGCCGGGGCGGTCCCACCCGAGGACCCGAAAGGGGTCCTCTCCCGGTGCGGTGCGGCGATCCCGCGGAAACGTGCCGGAGCCGCACTCCACACCCACAGTGAACCGGAGGAGCCAACCCCCCCAGTACACTTCCGGGCCGGGGAGAACCGGGGAGGGGGTTCCTGCGGATCGAGCACGTCCGATAATGTATCGTCTCAGGCGGTCCGATAAGCGCCAGCTCGGGGAGGTAGGGGGCGCCCGTGGCCGAGAGCGCGAGCTTGTGGTGGAAGCTGCCCGCGGAGGTCGCCAGGCGGCGGGATCTCACCCAAACGGCCAAGGTGGTCTATGCGTTCCTGGCGGACTGCGGGCGCCGGGGGGTCTGCCCGGCGCCCGGCTGGCGCCAGGTGGCGCGGGCCGTGGGCGTAGAGGAGAGTACAGCGGGGGCGGCGCTGCAACGCTTGGAGGAAGCCGGCCTGGTCGTCATAACCCGTCGCGGGCTGCGGCGTTCGGTCGTGTATCAGCTCCGCGGCCCCCTGGGCCCGTCTACCCCGATTATTGGGGTAGTGCCTACCCTGGGATTTGGGGTAGGTCCTACCCCAGAAACCGCGGTAGAGTCTGCCCCGGAGACTGGGGTAGACTCTACCCCAAAAACCCGCGCGGTCCCCTCTCCAGACGTGAGAACTAGAGGGGAAGAATCGGGCAACGGTCTCTCTCGTTCGGCTATCGCCTTCGCGGCGCGGATGAAGCGGGATCACGGCGTTCGGGTGACTCAGCGCCAGCTGTGGCCCCTGAATCCCGCGTTCGTGGCCGGGGTGCCGGTGAGCTTCGCGGTCGAGGTGGCCCGGCAGCGGTGGCACACGGAGGCGCCGTGGGACCTGGGGGCGCGCTTACAGCGGGAATGGGCGGAGGTGTGGGCGGCGGTCCTGCACGTGGGCCGGTACCGCCGGGGCCTGGAGCCGAAGCCGCCGGCGGCCAGCTTGTTGCAACGGGCCGGCCCCCACCTTACCCCGGCGCAGAAGCTATGGGCGAATGCGGAGGGTCCCTACGCCAGCCAACAGGAGCCGCCAGGATGCGTGTAGCTGCCAGGCAGCTCGGGGCGGCCTTACCCCACAGGGGCGCGCGGCAGCGTCGGCGGGGTGGCCGATTCCGTGGCCTGGCGGGGAAATCCTGGCCAGGGGGCCTCCCGGATGGTATGATCTACTCCCGGAGGTCCGCCTATTCGACGGGGATAGGCGGCCCGGTGGCCACTTGGGGAGCTGAGGGGGCCTGTCATGGGCAAGAGGCTGGGAGACGAGACGTTCTGGTCGCTGGCCGGCAAGGGCCTGGGCCTGTGGGCGCTAATCGGGTGCGGACTGCCGCTGGCCCTGGCGCTTCTGTGCGTGCTGGGCTTCCTGGCCCTGGCGCTTCTCGGTCTGGTCGTGGGGCAGTAGGACTCGCAGGGGAGGGGGAAGGGGGTGCCAGGTCATGCGGTGCTGGTGTTCGTGCGGCCACCGTCTGGGGGTCGGCTACCTGCTAGCCGGCCCCTTGTGTTTTGGGACGTACCTTGTGGACGCGGAGCCGACGAGTCCGACGTTCGGACAGCCGGTGCAGCGCTGTCCGAGCTGCACGCGCGAGCTGGTGCGCGAGCGGATCCGCCTGGCGGCCCCGCGGGCGCGGCCGCAGGGGCCAGGCCCGGGGGCCGTGGCGGCGGGGTCGGGCGCGGGCGGCGTCGGGGACGCGCAGTAGAAAGGGGGTGTGGTGTGCGAGCGCAACTCGGCAGGGTGTTGCCGACGGGCGACGTTCCCAAGTACGCGGTCGCGGCGGACTGTGAGAACATCGGGCGGGTGAGCTTGACCGGGGAGGACCCCGCGGTGGGCCTGGTGATCTCGCAGGACTCGGACGGCCGTTGGCTGATTCGCCCGACGGGCGACGCGGTGCGGTTCTATCTGGACGTTGACGCGACGGAGCCGCCGGGGACGTTGATACTGGCGACGGTGCGCAGCGTCAGGGCGTAGCGGGAGACTCGAGGCCCCGACGGCCGCAGGGAACTCCCAGGGGGTGCTTCCCCCCCCTTCTCTGTGACAGCGGCCGTCGGGGCCGTTTCCGGGGGTGTGGCATGGCGTACCGTGTTGGACTGGTAGAGGTGCGGCGGAAACACGGCCGCGAGGTCATAGAGGTCGACGTGTGGCGCGGGCCGATGGACGTGGCGCACGTCCGGATCGATCTGGCGAAGCTGTGGCGCCTGGTGAAGCGGTCCGAGAAGAACGCGAGGCGGTGTTGCCGGCGGGGGCCGTTGACGGTCCGGCGGCCGGCCTGGTCTCGCACGCGCCTGGTGTGAGCTGCGGAATAGTCCCCCCAGGGCGGCACTTTCCCTTGAGCTCAATCGCGGGGTCACGCGGGGAGAACGCCGGCGTAGCGTGCGAGGGCCTGCTCGATCCGGCCGGCCAGCTCGTCAACGCGGATGGGGTCGGGGCCGGGGAGGCGGGCCAGCTCGATCTCCAGGTCGCAGCCGAGCGACCAGACGTCCTCCGGGAGCATCTGGCCCTGGGCCTTGTAGGTCGCGGCGATCTGCTTCTGCACGCGGGCGACGTCGGCGGGCCAGCCGGGCCGGCGCGCTTCGGCGGCGGCCTTGGCTTCGGCGGCGGCGGCCTTGGCCAGGGCGGCGGCGTAGCGCTCGGCTTCGCGGCGGCGCTCGTCGGCGGCCCGCTTGCGGGCCTGCGCCTGGCGCTCGGCCTCTTTGCGGGTGCGCTCGGCGTCCCGGCGCTCGTCCGCTAGCAGGCGCTCGCGCTTGCGGGCCTCGGTCTCGGCGCGGCGCTGGCCGGCTTGCTCGCGGCGATAGTCCAGGACCGTCAGCTCGGCGTCCATCCCCTCCGGGGTCAGGCCGGCGTCCCGGAGGGCGGCGGCGAGATAGGTCCGGGAAACGAGTCCGACGACGTACGCTTGGCGGTAGGCGGGGAGGGCTTCGGACCGCAGGAGTCCGGCGGTCCGGCGGGCGACTTGGGCCATGACCAGCTCGCGCTCGGCGGCCAGGTGTTCCGGCGGGAAGCCGGCCTTGCGGAGTCGGGCGACGTAGGCGGCGACGTCGAGCATCCCGTGCATGACCTGGTCGCGGAGCGCCGGCAGCTCGTACTGGCGGAAGCGGGCGAGCATCCGCCCGTCGCGCTTGGCCACGTCCAGGGCCATGCGCAGCTCTATGACGCGGCCCTCCAGGCCCACCTCTGTGAGCTGCGCGCGGTACTCGTGTTCCGTGGCCACGCCGTCGAGGAAGGCGGCCCGGTAGAGGGACAGGCTCTTGCGCGCTTCGTCGGTCGGGGTCACGCGGTAGATGCGGCGGAAGCGCTTGACCTGGCAGAGGCGGAAGCGGCGGTCCACCATGTCGGGGTCGTCGTAGACCTCGGCCAGCGCGTCGCGGAGTCCCTCGTCGTCGAGGACGTCGCGATCGTACTGGGCCTCGGCCCACTCCAGCAGCTCGCGGCGCTCGGTCCGCTCCAGCTCGGCAGCGGCCGCCTGCGCTCCGTACTCGATTGCCAGCTCCGGCAGCTTGGTGGCCTTGCAGCGCCGGCGGAACTCGTCCTCTGTCATGAACCCCTCGGCGCACAGATACCAGAGGCGGCGGTAGAGGTCGAGGAGCTGGGTCCGGCTCGCGCGGCGCTTGAAGG
>CAZNSB010000476.1:0-4202 GCA_964575155.1 uncultured Planctomycetaceae bacterium
AGCACCTGTTCATCGCCTCCACCCACGACTACATGCTGTTCTTCATGAACAACGGCCGCATGTACTGGCAGAAAGTCTACGACGTGCCCTCCATGAGCCGACAGTCAAAGGGCCGCGCCATCGTCAACCTGCTCCAGATGCAGAAGGCCGAGTACATCTGCGCGGTCATCGCCGTCCGCGAGTTCGACGATCGCTTCCTGGTCACCGCCACCGCCGGCGGGCAGATCAAGAAGACCGCCCTCCGCTTGTACGCCAACCCCCGCCGCGGCGGCATCCAGGCCACCGGGCTGGCCCCCGACGACACCGTCATCGGCGCCGCCCTGACCCACGGCAGCGACCAGATCGTCCTGGGCACGCGCGACGGCATGGCCATACGCTTCAAGGAGACCAACGTCCGCTCCATGGGGCGGACGGCCGGAGGGGTCCGCAGCCTGAACCTGCGAAAAGGCGACGCCGTGGTCGACATGGCCGTCGTCGACCCCGCCGCCACCCTGCTCACCGTCTGCGAGAAGGGCTACGGGAAACGCACCAAGTTCGACCAGTACCGCGTCCAGGGCCGGGGGGGGGCCGGTATCATCAACATCCGCACCACCGGGCGGAACGGAAAGGTCGTCGCCGTCAAGAGCGTCCGCGACGGCGACGAGCTGATCCTCATCACCGAGGGCGGAATGATCGTCCGCATCGGCGTCGCCGACCTCCGCACCATCGGCCGGGCCACCCAGGGGGTGCGCCTCATCGGCCTCAAGGCCGCCGACTCCGTCGTCGCCGTCGCCCGCGTCGCCTACGAGGAGGAGCCCACGTCCTAGCCGCCGGCTCAAGGGTCAGGAATCTGCGGCGCGAGTATACTCCAGCGCTGTGCCCGGACAGCGGTTGCCGGTGCTGCCAAGGCGAGCAATGAAGCGCGTTGGCCATCGTGTCGCTGCTGATCGCCATGGTCCTGCCCGTGCTCCAGAGGGCCAAGCAGATCGCCAACGACGCCGTCTCCAAGGCGAATCTGCGCGGGACCTTCCACGCCCTCCGCCTGTACGCCGAAGACAGCGACGGCCGGCTGCCGGCGGCAAGGCCGAAATAGTGATGATCGTGGCGCTCCTGCTGGTCATCGGCGGGGGGGTCATTGGGCGGGGCGGGTGCCGAGCTGCGGGGCCGGCGCCGGCGGCTTCCGCGGGGACGTTCGCTTCCACCCGCCCAACTCCGGGGGCAGGTCGAAGACGGAAAGCCGGGGGTACAGCTTGAAGGGGTTGTACAGCGGGTCGGCGATCAGCGTCAGCCGCCAGCTCACCGCCGGGACGGTTCGCCAGTAGCACTCGGCGACGGTGAATCGCCCGGTGAGCAGCAGGGCGAAGAACTCCTCCGGCGGGGGGAAGGCGCCCAGGAAGGGCTCGTTGACGGCGCCGAGGGTGGCGGCGATGCCGTTCTGGATGAGCTTGACGCACCACTCGTTCGAGGCGGGCGCCCGCAGGTGCTGGGCCTCGAGGCTGGCGACGTGCCAGCCCACCGCCCCGCGGACCCAGGTGAAGGCGGGGACGTAGTTTCCCAGGCTGTACCAGCCCACGTACAGCAGGGCGTCGGGGCACTGCCCGCGCCCGAAGAGGGCCTTCTCCTTGTCGTACTTGACGGGAATGGCGGTGCGCTTCTTCACCAGGTCGGCTAGCTTCTCCAGGTGCCTGTCGTAGGGGGGGTACTTCCCGCCGGCGTCGATGTAGAAGGTCCCCTTCAGGCGGGTCTTCTCGGCGGCGATGGAGTCCTTGATGATCCGCAGGGCGTTGCGGGCGACGGGCCCGTCGATCCGCGCGGTCATGATGATCCGCTTCGGGAGGTTCTCCGGGCGGGTCCTCGACGCCGCCACACGCCAGTTCATCGGGTTGGGGCGCCACTTTCGAAGCCCCGCGCCGTCTTCCCACAGCAGCGCCAACTCGCTGTCGACGGAGGCGTCCTCCTCGGCCGTGGCCACGGCGCTGATCCGCTCCTGGCAGTACCGGTGCGCGCCGATGACGCCGCGCACCCGCAGGGCCAGCTCCACCGCCCGCCGCGCGGTCTCGGGGGTCTGCCTGCCGGCCCGGAGCCTGGCCAGGTCGAACTCGGCCGATTCGATCCGCTTCCGCAACCAGCCCTTGTCCGGGACGCCGGGAATCCGCTCGGCAGGCGGGTTCTTCAGGAGAGCCCTGGCCCCGTACGTATCCAGGCGCAGACCCGCCAACTGCCGCAGCGCCGTCCGTCGCTGGCGGGGGTCGGCGAGCTTCCCGGCCCGTTGGTACTTGTACTTGAGCTCCTTGGCGAAGCTGGCGGCGAGGCTCTGGAAGGTGGCGGGCCCCTCGGGGTTGGCCACGGCGTCGGCCTCGAAGAGCTCGCCCAGGGGCTTGAGGGTGCTGGTGCGGGGCGGGGGGAAGCTGACGGCGACCCTGGGCAGGAGCTTGAGGTTCACCGCCAGCCGGGCGCCCAGCCGCTGCGATGCGGTCTTGTAGGCGGCCACCCGCGCCTTCTGCGCGGGGGTCATCTTGGTACCGAGCACGCGGACGGGCATGCCCCAGACCAGCACGATGCACTTGATGGTTCCCTTGGGGTCGTTTCGCTTCAGGTAGCTGCGGATGGGGTCGCGGATGTCGGCGTTGTATTCCTCCCGGTCCACGTCGGGGCCGGTGGTGGTGCGGAGGAGGATCAG
Source organism: uncultured Planctomycetaceae bacterium (assembly GCA_964575155.1). GTDB lineage: Bacteria > Planctomycetota > Phycisphaerae > SM23-33 > SM23-33 > CAZNSB01. The sequence continues at coordinate 2,660 of CAZNSB010000476.1, forward strand.
CCGGTCGGGCAGGACGCCCCGGGCGAGGCAGTAGTACTTCCCCAGGGGCTGGGAGCCCTTGGCGTTGGCGTTGGCGACGACGAGGACCTGCTCGGGCAGCAGGAGGGCGCGTCCGGGGGTCGCGGCCGCCAGCAGGGCGAGGAGGGCCCACGGCAGCGGCCTGGGGATTTCACCTATCGCCGCGGATCGCCGATGTAATATCAGTCTCACCACGTTAACTTTATCGATATTCGATGCCCGAACCTAAGGAGAATCTGCCGCTCACCCGCTTCGCCGAGGCCCCGGCCAAGGGCGCTGACCCCGCCGACGCGGGGCGACGTCGCCCGGGGCTCATCGCCCAGGCCCTGGGCCTGCTGACGCTGGCGGGGCTGCTGCTTCTGGCGGCCGCCGGCGGGGGGGGGCTGACGCGCCCCTCGGAGGCCGGTTGGCTGGTCCTGAGCTTCTGCACGCTGGGGGTGTGGGCCTGCTGGCTGTTCTGGCGAACCGCCCTGGGCGACCCCGGCGTCCCCGCCAGCGTCCTCCACCCCTTTCTCGCCCCGATCCTGATCCTCCTCATCCTGCATCTGCTGGGAGGCGGACGGTCCGATCCGATCAACGGGCGGATCGACCTGCTGGGAAGGGAAGACCCCGGCGTGCTCATCCGGGTGATGATCCTCGGGCTGTTCATCCTGCTGGCTCAGGACGTCCTGCCGAGGATCCGCCACGGCCGCTGGCCCCTGACGGCGGTGGGGCTCACCATCGCGGTGGGGTCGGCGTTGCGGCTGCTGGTGCAGAGCTCGGTCGAGGGCGCGCCTGCGGTGGCACTGAGCGGGTTCGCGGGGGTGGGGATGGTGCTGGCGCCGAGTCTTCTTCCGGGCTGGGAGGGGCGGCGGGCGGTCCCCGGCCGGCTGGCGTGGCTGACGCGCGGCGGGACGGTGGGGCGTCTGGCGGCGGCGGCCCTGTTGGCGGCGATCCTCATCGTTTCGCACCGCCAGGCGGCCGCGGCCGCCGTACTCGCCGCCGCCGCCGTCGCCGCCGCCCTGATGCTCAGCGGGCTGTTCCTCGGGCACCATCGCTTCCGCCTGCTGGCGGCCGGGGCGCTGCTGGCCGCCGGCGCCGCCGTGGGCATCCTCCGCCTCCACCCGACCCTCCCGCCGTGGATCGAGAACGTCCGCCTCCTGGGCGCGCCCCAGCCGGCGGGCTTCGCCGCCGGCTCGGGCTTCTCCGGGCTGGGCGTGGTGGCCCTGACGGCCGGGTGGGTGGGCGCGGGCATCCTGGTGGCGGGGATGCTGGGGACGCTCCTGTGGAGCCTGTTCCTGGCCCGCGGCGTCGCGGAGGGCGACCAGGCGCGCTCGGCCCTGTGGGCGTGTGTGGCGGCGGTCAGCGGGTGCGGGCTGCTGGCCGGCGGGGGCCTGGCCGTTCCCGCCGCCGCCGCCACCGCCGCCGTCGCCTGGGGGCTCCTGCCCCACATGATGGCCCACCACGTGGGGCGGTTCAAAGGCTGGGGGGTGACGGCGGCCTTCCTGGCGGCGCTGGTGGTTCTCGGCCTGGAGACGCGGGTCGC
>CAZNSB010000477.1:0-4202 GCA_964575155.1 uncultured Planctomycetaceae bacterium
GCTCAGCACCAGCGACAGCGGGAGGTTGTTGACCTCCGTGTCGAACGCCCGCGCCAAGGCCAGGGCGATCTGGATGGCCGAGTACGCGTCGTTGCACTGCCCGCAGTCCAGAAGGCGGGGGATCCCGGAGATGTCGCCGAAGTCCAGCTTGTTGAACCGGTACTTTCCGCAGGCGAGCGTGAGGATGACGCAGTCCTGGGGCACGGCCTGGGCGAACTCGGTGTAGTAGTTTCGCCCGCTCTTGGCGCCGTCGCACCCGCCGATCAGGAAGAAATGACGGATCGCCCCGCCCTTGACCGCCTTGACGATCTCCTCGGCGAGCTTCATGACCGCCTCGTGGGCGAAGCCCACAAGGATGGTCTGTTCCGGGGGCGGCTCCGTGAATCCCTCGGCGGCGCGGGCGGCGTCGATGACGGGCGTGAAATCGCGGTCGGGGATGTGCCTGACCCCCGGCCAGGCGACCAGCCCGGTGGTGAAGATCCTCCCCTTGTAGCTGCCCCTGGGCTTCTGGATGCAGTTGGTGGTCATCAGGATCGCGCCGGGGAAGGCCTCGAACTGGCTGCGCTGGTCCTGCCAGGCGCCGCCGTAGTTGCCCATCAGGTGCTTGTACTCCTTCAGGTGCGGGTAGCCGTGGGCCGGTAGCATCTCTCCGTGGGTGTATACGTTGATGCCGGTGCCGCGGGTCTGCTTGAGAAGCTCCTCGAGGTCCTTCAGGTCGTGGCCGGAGACGGCGATCGCCTTGCCCTTGACCGGCGTGACGCGGACGCGCGTCGGCTCGGGGTGCCCGTAGGCGGCGCAGTGCGCCCGGTCCAGCATGCCCATGACCTTCAGGTTCACCTCGCCGCACCGCAGGATCATCTTCAGCAGCTCATCGGCGTCCGGATCGGCCCGGGTGAGGAAGTCCAGGGCCTCGTGGACGAAGGCGTAGACCTCCTCGTCCTCCCGCCCGAGGATCCGGGCGTGGTCGGCGTACGCGGCCATTCCTTTCAGCCCGTAGGTCAGCAGCTCCTGGAGGCCGGTCACGTCGTCGCCCTGAGATTCCTTCCTCTTGAGGATGCCGACCTGCTCGCCCTGGCGGACGAGGTCGTCCATGGCTTCGGCGGGCCGGCAGCCCGCCGGGCCCGAGAGCGTCTCCGGGCTGGTGCCCGTCCTCTCGCATGCCTGCCGGTACAGCCCCCTGGCCCGGTCGCGGACGGCGGCGGCGCGGAGGATGAGCTGGCGCAGGCGCTGGGGATCGAAGTTCACGTTGGTCACCGTCGAGAACAGGGCTTCGAGGGTGAAGACGTTGATCTCCCGGTCGCTGAGGCCGAGGCGTCCGGCCCGGTGGGCGTACATGGCCACGCCTTGGGTCGCGTGCACCAGCAGGTCCTGGAGGGCGGCCGTCTTCGGGTCCTTCCCGCAGACCCCAAAGGCGGTGCAGCCCGTCCCGTTGGCCGTCTGCTCGCACTGATAACAGAACATGCTGCTCATCAACGATCTCCTTTTCGCAAGTCCAAACGGTCGGAACACGGCTTGCAAGCAAGCCGCCTGCCTGCCGGCAGGCAGGTGCCACCCGACGCGCCGGAGGCGGTTCGGCCCAAGCACAGCCGGAGACGTCGCCCCCGCCAGGCTCAGCCGGCGCCGGGCAGGTTGGCCAACTGCTCACCCAGAACGGCGATGTGCTTCATCTCCTCGGCGATGACGGCCTCGACCCTTTCCTTGTCGGCCGTCCCCACCACCGCCCGCCGGATGCCGACGTAGAACACGATGGAGTCCTTCTCCAGCCCGATCGCGGTGCGGAGGACATCGGGCAGCGACTCCCGCCCTCTCAGCCCGGCGGCGGGGTCGCCCTTGACGTTGAAGACGCGGCCGTCGGCCAAGGCGCGGAGGTACAGGTTGGCCTGGGCGTCGGCCTGGACGACGCCGCCCTGGGCGGCGAAACGTGCCTTCATGGCGGCGAAGGTCCGCTCGTGGTCGTCCTCCATTTCCGCCAGCCCGTTCAGGATCTCGCGGGCGTTGGCATCTTCGGTGTTTCCGGCCGCCCGGCGATAGAAGGCCGCGCCGTTCCGCTCGATCTGACACGCCATTTCGAACACTTCGTCTGCACTGATGGGTACGGCCACGGTGGGTCTCCTCAATTCCGGCGGCCGGAGCGAGGCTTATTCGGCGCCGCGCCTGGCCAGCTCGCGGTCCAGCATCAGCAGGCCCTGGGGCGAGTCCTTGATCATCTTCAGCTTCTGCACGACCTCGTCGGCGGAGGCCTCTTCCTCGACCTGCTCGGAGACGAACCACTGGAGGAAGATGCCCGCGGCGTCGTCGTCGGCCTCGGCGGCGAGCTTGACCAGCGCGTGGATCAGGGCGGTGACCTTCTGCTCGTGCCGGTAGGCGTCCTCGAACGCCGCCAGCGGGGAGGGCCATTCGCCCGGGGGGGTCTCGATCGCCTTCAGCGTCACCCGCCCGCCGCGCTCGTTGACGTGGGCGAAGAGCTTCATGGCGTGGCTGACCTCTTCCCGCGCCTGCACCGTCATCCAGCTCCCGAAGCCGGGCAGGTTCATCGACTCGAACTGCGCCGCCATCGACAGGTACAGGTACGCCGAGTACAGTTCGGCGTTGATCTGACCATTGAAGGCATCCTGGACTTTCTGGCTGATCATTGCCGTGGGGCCTCCCATAAGCCATGAATGTTGCACTGTTCACGGACCGTGACGTTGTCCGCGTCGAGACACAGGGTGGCCTCGGGGGCCTGCCCGGGGCGGAGGAACTGCCGGCAGGTCCGCCCGTCGGCGACCACCTCGATCCACTGAATGTAGTGCTTCTCTTCCATGGGGTGGGGGACGCTGCCCACCTTGACGTGGATGCCCCCGGCGACCTTCTCGACGACGGGCACGTGCTTTTCCTTGCCCTCGTCGGCGGTCTTGGCAGGCAGCAGGGTGCACGGCTGCCCGCAGCAGACCAGCTCGCCGGCCCCGCCGTCCAGGACCTCGGCCACGATCCCACAGACCTGGCACTTGTAGATTTGCAGCTTCTCCGTCGCCATGCGTCTTCTCCTTCCTGCCGGTGGGGGGCGGCCGGTCACCGGCGGGCGAGCCTTCTCGCCCCGGCCGCCGCCGGTCGGCATTGTCAGTGTTCAGGACCGAACGCTCAGGCAAACGTCTGGAACCTGTCCTTGGCCGCGGCGCAGATGGGGCACTTCTCGGGCGCGTCGCCTTCGGCCGTATACCCGCACACGTCGCAAACCTGCACTGGGCCGATCGCCACGTCCTCACCCGCGTCCACGGCCTGCTTGGCCTGGGTGTACATGGCGGCGTGGATCTTCTCGGCCGTCAGGGCGTAGTGGAAGCTCCGCCGGGCGCCGCTTTCGCCCTGGAACTCGGCGGCGTTCAAGTATGCGGGGTACATTTCCCGGGTCTCGAAGGTCTCCCCCTCGATGGCCCCGGCGAGGTTCTCGGACGTCCCGCCCGCCCCGAACCCCGCCAACGAGGTCACCGCAAAGGCCCCGCCCACGTCCCTCATGGCCTCGAAGTGATTCGTCGCGTGCACCCCCTCGGCGGCCGAGATCGCCCGGAAAAGCCTGGCGACGTTGCTGAAACCCTCTTCCTGCGCCTTCGCCGCCCAGATCTTGTAGCGCATGAGGGCCATCGACTCCCCGCCGAAGGCGCTGCGAAGGTTGGCGGCCGTCATGTCATGCATCCCAGGAGTCTCCTTTCCCGTGAGTTCCACCCGCCTCCCCAGGAAGCGTGCTGCCCACACCGGCCCGGCGCCGTCAGGGCCCCCTGGCTTCTCGACGTTTCGTCATGTAACCATAGCCGCATTCCCCTCCGGGTTTCAACCTCCCGGGCGAAAAAACCCGGCCGGGGCTTCCGCCGACGACTCCCCGCTGACGCCCGAGGCCCGCGGCGGGTATAATGGGACGCGCCCGGAGGCGGCGGCAGCGAGGAAGCAGGGAGACTGCATGAGCGAATCCATCGAGTTTGTCAAGCTTTCCGGCAGCGGAAACGATTTCATCTGCGTCGACGGCCGGAGCGGGCGGTTCGATGGGCTCTTCTCGGCGGGAGCCGCCGGGCACTTCGCCAGGACCCTCTGCCGCCGTGGCCCCGGCGTCGGCGCCGACGGGGTCCTCTTCGCCACCACGCCCGAGATCGAGCAGGTCGCCGACATGGGGGCCCGGTTCTTCGAGGCCGACGGCAGCGAGGCCGAGCTCTGCGGCAACGGCACCGCGTGCT
>CAZNSB010000478.1:0-4201 GCA_964575155.1 uncultured Planctomycetaceae bacterium
CCCCACCCAGGCGATGGTGAAGCCGAACACGCGGTTGTGGAACCGCTCCAGCCTGCGGCGCGTCCGCGCGGGGTACGTCCCCCGCCCCCGGCGGGCCAGCCCGTCCAGCAGCCCGGCCGAAAGCTCCTTCACCAGTTCCGCGTCGCGCTGGCGCCAGGCCTCGGCCAGGTCCGCCAGTTGCTCGCTCAGGGCGGCGGCGTCGGCGGCGGTGAACCCGGCGGATCGCGCCTGGCCGGCGGCGAGGGGGGCGAGGTCCTCGGGCGCGAGGTACCGGCCGGCCGGGCCGTCGGGGGGGAAGATCCGCAGGGCCTCCACCGCCAGAAAGGCCTCCGCCCGCCCGAGCAGGCGGACCACCGCGTCGTACATCGCCCCGCCGGCGCGGGCGCCCGCCTCCAGCTCCCGCCCGAGCGAATCCAGCCGGGGCGCCGCCAACTGGGCGGGCTCCGCCCGCCCGGCCTGCACGAGCAGCCTCTTCACCCTCGCGTTGATCAGGACGACCGGCGGCAGCCGATGCGTCTTCCTCAGCATCTCCGCCGCCTCCGGCGCGAGCTTCGGAACCAGCCGGGCGAGCAGCTTCCTGTCGCCAACGCGGATCACCGGGCGGTCCACGTACGCGCCGGTGTTGAAGTAGATCTCCAGCAGGCTGAACGTCGGCGAGGCGCCGTCGATGCCGCCCGCCCCGTAGAAGGCCCGGACCTGCCTGCGGGCGAGGGTGTCGAGGATCTCCAGGCGCCCGCCGTGCAGGGCCGGCAGCAGCTCCCACCGGCCCAGGTCGATCCGCCGGGCGAACTCGAGGGCGGGCCGGTCGAAGACGTCTCCGGCGGGCGCCTGCCCGGCCGCCAGGATCGCCGCCACCAGGGCCGCCCCCGCGGCCATGGGCCTCGCGCCGATCATGCCGCCGCCTGCCTTCCCCGGCGGCGCAGCACCGGCTTGACGTAGAAGGCGTAGGGAAGGGCCAGGCAGATCAGGATGCCGCCGGCCCAGACGGCCGGGATCCCCGGCCGGGAGGCTACGGTGAAGCTGATCTGCTGCGGCGACGCCGCCTGCCCGCTCCAGGCGTTCTGGTAGATTCGCATCCCGCCGATGGTCACGGGGTGGTTCATGCGGCATTCGAGGAGGGCGGCGGGCCGCCCGGGCTGCCCGCCCGCCTCCAGCCAGCAGACGTAGTCTCGCGGCTTGGCCGAGCCGGGGTACGTCCGATACGCCAGCCTGCGGACGCGGAAGGGCCGGGCGAGGGGCCTGGACCGCGGCGCGAGGTGGACCCACATGGTCCGCCCGTCCGGCAGCGGGAGACGGTGGCGTGCGGAGTCCGGGAGCGGATCGGCCCGCCGGCCCGCCGGGCCCGCCGGCGGGAGGTACCCGTCGAAACGGACCCACTGCCAGCCGACCCAGCCGCCGACGGCGATTCTCAGTTTCGCCGCCGGGGTGCTGCCTTCCCCCTCGGCCGGATACGCCGTCCACGCCCGCCAGGCGCGTGTGTAGAGCCTCTCCACCGTAACCAGCACGTCGCGCCCGGCGAGACGGAGGGTGATTTCCTCCCCGACGTCGGCCTGGTGCCGGCGTCGGCTGCCGTCGCCGCCGAGGACGCGGACGGCGACCCGCCCGGCGGGCGTCCTGGCGAGGACGACAATGTCCTGCTCCCTGGAGTCCTTTTCCACCAGCCAGGGGGGCACCTCGCCGCCGGCGCGGGCGAACCGCACCGCGTAGGGGCGGCCCCTGAACTCCCGCGCGAACGGGTACGCGGGGCAGAGGACTCGGCGGAAGACGTGCGGCCCGTCGCGGATGACGATGCCGGCGGCCGGCACCTCCGCCGGGCCGTCGTCGCGCCACCCGGTGGCCATCCTGGCGGCCGGAAGGTAGTCCCTGACTCGAATCGAGACATCGTCGTCCGGCGACCGCACCGGCAGGTTGAGGGGGCCGGCGCCCTCACGGGCGAGCAGGCCGGGCACGGGCGTCTGGATGCGCCCGGCGCCCGCGCGGTCGGCCTCGACGTACACCGCCGCGGTGTCGTTGAGGAAGAAGCGCCGGACGGGCAGGAAGTTGTCGTCGCCTGCCCGCAGCGGGTGGCGGGCATGGCGGAACGCCACCGCAAAGCCCGAGACGCTGCCGGCCACGTACCGCACCGACCCACAGGCCAGCACGACCACCCCCGCGTGCGCCAGCCAGGTGCCCAGGCTCGCCCAGCGCAGCGGCACCCGCGTGACCGTCGCGCACAGCATGCTCGCTACCACCAGCCCCCCCAGCACCTTCAGCGGGAACCAGCCGTACAGGAAGCTCGGCGTCCCCGGCGCCTGCCCCGGCGGAGGCGGCCAGACGGACGCCACGGCGAGGTACCCGAAGACAGCGGCCATGAGGGCCCAGGCCGGCCACGCGCTGCCGAGCAGGCTGACGGCGGCGAGGACGGCACCGGCCGGTCCCCGAGGGCGCTTTGCGGGTTGGGTCAGGCCAGCCAACGGTTCCCTGCAAAAGGAGCGGCCCTGTCGTCCGGAGGCTGCGGCTGCGGCGAGCGGGGGCCTCGCCCCGCCGGGAACGCACCGGGCGACAGGGCCGGTTGGGGTCTTCTGGGGGCCTCAGCCCTTGGTGACGGTCAGGAACCGATCCGACGGGACGATCCAGATTTCGACGCGGCGGTTCAGGGGGTTGCCCTTGTTGCCCGCGGCGTTGGGGGCGATGGGGTGATACTTGCTGAACCCCGCGGCGCCCATCCGCTTCTGCCCGACGCCGGCCTCAAACAGGCTCTTCACCACCGCCAACGCCCGATGGCAGGAGAGGCCCCCGTTCGTGCCGTGCTTGCGAATCGCGTCCGCGTTCTTCAGAGGGCTGTCGTCGGTGTGACCGGCCCCATCGATGTTGCAGGGCCTGGCCACGGGCGTGTTGACGATCGTGGCGAGCTTCTTCAGGGCGGCCACCGCCTTGGTCTTGACCGTGGCCGACCCCTTGTCAAACGTCAGGTCGCTCTTGAGCTTGAGCATGCCGTAGGCCGGCAGGTACTCCATGAGGTCGGCGTTCTCGTCGGCGAGGGCCTTCAGGGCCGCATGCACGGGGGCGGGGATGATGTCGATCCTGGCCCCGGGCTGGGGGGGCCTGCCGGCCAGCCTCTTGTACTTCTCGACCACTTCCTTGAGCGCCTTGTCCAGGGCGGCGTTGGTGTCCTCGAGGTCCTTGATTCTCTTGTCCCTGTCGGTGGCCGACCCGTCGCGGAGCGCCATTTCCTTCAGAAGGGTCCGGTTCTTTCCTTTGAGCTCCTCGCGCTCGGCCTCACAGGCCTTGAGGGCGTCGCTGGCGTTCCTCCACGCGGCGTGCAGGTCGTCATACTTCTGCCGGGTCACACACCCCGCCGTCGCCGCCGTCAGCAGGCAAGCAAGCCCCGCTGCCGCGATCATCCACCTGCCATTCATATCGTTCCGTCCTTTCTCTTTCCCAGCCCACCGGTGCGTCGAGTCCCGCGCCGCCGGGGGAGCAACAGGCACCACGGCGCGGACGCAATACGATGTACACGAATTAGAACAAACCACAAGGAAAAAAGAGCCCCCTTCTTTTCCAAATTTGTGACCTTGCCCGCCGGCGCGGTGCCGGGCGGCGCCGCGCTGCCGGCGGGCGCGGGGACCCGCGGTGCCGGCGATGCCTCACTCGCCGCGCTGGAGCGCCTCCGCACGAGCCGCCGCCGCCTTGCCGATCAGATACCCCACAACGCTCAGCAGGATCGCCACCACAACCGCCCCTCCCAGCCACAGCGGCAGGTCCTTCTGGAGCGAGTGCAGGTACGGCGGCACCTCCCCCAGCAGCACCGCCACCACGGCGGCGCCCGCCAGCAGCATGACGAGGCACGCGGCCAGGATCAGCCCGGAGAAGGCCCCCGCCAGCGGGTCCACGGACTCCACGACGGGCGGCGCCTCCATGAGCGCCGGCTCGGGGGGGGGCGGCGGCCCCTCGGGAATCTCCACCTCCACCTCAGGCGGGCCGGAGGGAACCGCGCTCTCCACGTCGATGTGCTCCAGCACCTCCCCCAGCGAGGTGTCGTCGCTCTCCCGCGTCAGGTCCAGCAGACCCGACCCGCTGCCGACGCCCTCCAGCGAGATCTCCTCTTCCACGCTGGGGGCGATGGCGGTCTTCGCCATCGGGTCGGCCGACTCGATCTCCAGGTCCTCGTCGTCGAAGATGCTGATGCCCTCGGCGGTGATGACCGTGTCTTCCTTGGTGG
>CAZNSB010000479.1:0-4199 GCA_964575155.1 uncultured Planctomycetaceae bacterium
ACTCCTTGCTGAAACGTTCGATCACCCGGATCTTCTCCTTGTCTCTGGCCAGGTCCAGCTTCTCGGTGCCCAGGGCGTACCAGACGTTGCCCCTGCGGAAGAGGGTCTGGTTTCCGACGTTCTGGATGCCGGCGACCGTTTCCTTCTTGCCCTTCTCGTACGCGTCGGGGTCGGCGTGGCCGAAGAGCTTGAGCGTCTGGCCCCCGCCGCCCTTGCCCGCGGCGTCGGCCACGGGCCCGGTCGTCGGAAGCGCCGGCGCCGCCCCGGCGGGCGCGGGGGCGCGCCGGGCCCGGGTGAGCTCCGATCGGCTCATGGCGGCCATCTGGCCCCGCCGGCCGTCCACTTCCCTGGCCAGGCGACGGGCGCCGCGGAGGGCGCGCTCGCGGACGGCCAGGGGCTTCCCCAGCGCCACCGACTCGTCGGCCAGGAAGGCGGTGTAGGGGGTCATGATGCCGTAGGTCTTGGAAAGCTTGACCAGCTCGTCGACGACCTCCTTGGTCTCGCCGTTGAGCTGGACCTGGTCGAGCAGGTACCCGCACCGGCGCACCGCCCACAGCCGCTCCACGAACCTGGTGCGGCTGGTCTCGCTGAACTCCGCCAGCCTGGCGGGGTACTCGAAGGCCTGCTTCTTGCCGGTGAGGCGGCCGGTGACCTTCAGCCTGGTCTTGCCGCCTTTGTCGTAGCGGCCGACGGCGAGGATCTGGTCGCCGTCGAAGAGGTCGCCCAGGTCGCGGGGGTAGGTCATGGTGGTGCGGATGCCCTCGAAGCTCATCCCCACGTCGGTCATCACCGGGCGCTTGATCTTGTTGTACAGCCCGGAGATCTTTCGCTCCAGGGGCTCCTTGGGCTTGACGTAGTCGCTGACGCCGCGGTTGGCCCGCGTCAGCCTGTCCACCAGCCGAACGTTCACGTCGTACCCCACCCCCAGCGCGAACAGCCGGGCCTTCCGCTTGTTGGCCTCCTGCGAGCCCTTGACGATCGCCCCCTCGTTCCGCTCGCCGACGGTGGGGATGCCGTCGGTCAGGAACAGCACGTACTTGGGGCGGTCGCTCGCCTCGAACATCCTCATGGCCGTGGCCAGGGCCTCGGCGATGTTGGTCCCGCCGGTCGGCTCGATGCGGTCGAGCTGCTCAACGGCCTCCTCGATGCGCTTCCGGGCGGCGTCCCCCATCTTCGGGAAGAACGGATCCACCGCGTCGCAGAAGGCGACCACGTTGAAGCGGTCCTCCTCGCCCAGGCTGGAAAGGACGTGCCGGAGGGCCTCCTTGGCCTGGGCGAGCTTGCCGTTGGCGGCCATCGACCCGCTGTGGTCCAGCACGATCACCACGTCCTTGCTGGCGACGTGGTCGTCGGCGGCACGGGGGTTCGGCGAGACCAGCACGAGGAAGTACCCGTCGCGGGCTTTGTCCGGGCGGTGCGAGAGCACCGTGGCGGCGATCTTCTCGTCGCCGGCCTTGTAGTAGAGCTGGAAGTCGGTGTCCGGCAGGGCGTCCTTGACGTGGTAGCTGGCGATCACGTGGCGGGCGTCCTTCCGCTTGACGTCCAGGTCGTGGGTGGGGCTGTAGACGGCGGTGATGTCGGCCTTGGCCCGGATGTCCACCGTGACCTTCACGCTGTCGATCTTCTTGGCGGAGAACTTCTCCGTGTTCAGGGGGTAGAACACCTCCACCAGGTCGCCGTCCTTCTTGCAGATGTGGTTGTAGGTGACGACGACGTGGGCGGGCTTTTTCGGCTGGAGGGGAAAGGCGCGGGTGCGGTACAGCCCGTAGCCGACGTACTCCAGCAGCGCCGGGTCCTTCTTCTTGCGGACGATGTCCTCGTAGATCCTCCGCGCCTCCTTGGCCTCGAGGATCTTCCCGGTCAGCTCCTTGCCGTCCACGACCATGGTCATGGAATTGATCGCCGCGGCCGGCGGGATGGGGAAGAGGTACTCGACCTCCATGTCCCGCCCGCCGTGGTTGACGAACGCCTGGTCGATGTGCACCGAGGCGACCTGGTCGCGGACGGTGACCTTGACGTGGTGGTGCTTGACGGACCAGTGCCCGCGGACGGGCACGGTGGGGCGGACGGGCACGATCATCCCGTCGCCCAGGGCCGTCGCCGAAACCGCCAGTACGATCCACGCCGCCGCCGGGATCCTTTTCATCCCCTTCATGGTCTTTCTCCTCGTTCCATGGTTTGCGCGCTCTTTCCTGTAGGGTTTGACGCAGAAGGAGGCAATTCGTTCACGAGAAAACCGGGCCGGCCGGGGCGGCACCGCCCCCGGGGCTGGGTGCCACGGCTGCGCTGTTTGCAGCCGTGCCGATCCTGCTGGGAAAGTCGAATCCTCTCCACGCAAACGGCGCGGCGGCCGGGGCGGGCCGCCGCGCCGACGTAAGTGACGCCGTCTCGGTCGCTTACCTGATGCGGTAGAACTGCCCGCGGAGCTTGACGACGATCTCCTCGTTGGCCCGCTGGCTGGCGAGGACGCGGTTCTGGTCGACGCTGTTCTGCCGGACCAGCTCGAAGTACTCCTTGCTGAATCGCTGGATGTCCTGGATCTTCTCCTTGTCCTTCTTCAGGTCGAGCTTTTCGGTTCCGGGTGCGTACCAGACGCGGCCCCTGCGGAAGAGGGTCTGGTTTCCGACGTTCTGGACGTTGGCGAGATAGACGTCGCGCCCGCCTTCGTACTTGGCCTTGTCCCTCCTGCCCCAGCCGTGCTGCCGGACCGCCCGCCCGCTCGGCACGTCGGCGGCCTTGAGGCCGGCGACGGGCCTGGCCTCGGGCGCGGGCGCGGCGGGGACGGGGGCCCGCGTGGCGTAGTTCAGTTCCCCGCGGGTCTTCCCGCCGGCCTGTCCGGCGTAGCCGGTGCCGGCCTTGGCGAGGCTGTCGGCGGCCTCGCCGGCGAGGCGTGCGTGGCTCTTGCCGTCGCGGAGGCTGACGGACTCATCGGCCAGGAAGGCGGTGTAGGGGGTCATGATGCCGTAGGTCTTGGAGAGCTTGACCAGCTCGTCGACGACCTCCTTGGTCTCGCCGTTGAGCTGGACCTGGTCGAGCAGGTACCCGCACCGGCGCACCGCCCACAGCCGCTCCACGAACCTGGTGCGGCTGGTCTCGCTGAACTCCGCCAGCCTGGCGGGGTACTCGAAGGCCTGCTTCTTGCCGGTGAGGCGGCCGGTGACCTTCAGCCTGGTCTTGCCGCCTTTGTCGTAGCGGCCGACGGCGAGGATCTGGTCGCCGTCGAAGAGGTCGCCCAGGTCGCGGGGGTAGGTCATGGTGGTGCGGATGCCCTCGAAGCTCATCCCCACGTCGGTCATCACCGGGCGCTTGATCTTGTTGTACAGCCCGGAGATCTTTCGCTCCAGGGGCTCCTTGGGCTTGACGTAGTCGCTGACGCCGCGGTTGGCCCGCGTCAGCCTGTCCACCAGCCGAACGTTCACGTCGTACCCCACCCCCAGCGCGAACAGCCGGGCCTTCCGCTTGTTGGCCTCCTGCGAGCCCTTGACGATCGCCCCCTCGTTCCGCTCGCCGACGGTGGGGATGCCGTCGGTCAGGAACAGCACGTACTTGGGGCGGTCGCTCGCCTCGAACATCCTCATGGCCGTGGCCAGGGCCTCGGCGATGTTGGTCCCGCCGGTCGGCTCGATGCGGTCGAGCTGCTCAACGGCCTCCTCGATGCGCTTCCGGGCGGCGTCCCCCATCTTCGGGAAGAACGGATCCACCGCGTCGCAGAAGGCGACCACGTTGAAGCGGTCCTCCTCGCCCAGGCTGGAAAGGACGTGCCGGAGGGCCTCCTTGGCCTGGGCGAGCTTGCCGTTGGCGGCCATCGACCCGCTGTGGTCCAGCACGATCACCACGTCCTTGCTGGCGACGTGGTCGTCGGCGGCACGGGGGTTCGGCGAGACCAGCACGAGGAAGTACCCGTCGCGGGCTTTGTCCGGGCGGTGCGAGAGCACCGTGGCGGCGATCTTCTCGTCGCCGGCCTTGTAGTAGAGCTGGAAGTCGGTGTCCGGCAGGGCGTCCTTGACGTGGTAGCTGGCGATCACGTGGCGGGCGTCCTTCCGCTTGACGTCCAGGTCGTGGGTGGGGCTGTAGACGGCGGTGATGTCGGCCTTGGCCCGGATGTCCACCGTGACCTTCACGCTGTCGATCTTCTTGGCGGAGAACTTCTCCGTGTTCAGGGGGTAGAACACCTCCACCAGGTCGCCGTCCTTCTTGCA
>CAZNSB010000480.1:0-4176 GCA_964575155.1 uncultured Planctomycetaceae bacterium
GTACATCGGCGCCAACCAGACGTACGCGGCCGGCACGGCCCCGCAGATCAACATCAACGAGGGCGGGTACGTGACCCTCAACGCCCCCGGGGCCGTCGGGCTGGACTTCAACCTCAAGGGCGGCGTGCTGAAATCCCACACCGGCGTCAACCAGGAGGCGACCGGGCAGATCAACATGTACGGCGACGCCGGGCTGAACGTCTCCAACAGCACCACCACCCTGAAGGTCACCGGCACCATCGTCGAGGTCGGCGGGTCGTACAAGCTGACCAAGGCCGGCGAGCGGGCCGCCGTCATCCTCAACAACGCCAACAACAGCTACACCGGCGGCACGGACGTCGCCCTGGGGTACCTGGAGGTGGCCGCCGCCGGCGCCCTCAACACCGGCACCGTGACCGTCTACGGGTCCGGCTCCTACGGCGGTCGGCTGAAGACCTCCGTCGACAACTCGCTGGATTCCGTCGTGGACGCCGGCAACCCCGTCCACATCGATGAAGACGGCGTCCTGGAGTTCAACTCCGTCGAGACCAAGCTGGTGAACGTCAACCCCTACGGCGCCCTCAAGCACGTGGCCAACCAGACGAACTACAACTACGGCGGCGCCAGCCAGAACATCGACATGGCCGCCGGGGCCATCCTGGACGAGTCCATCCCCAACGCCGCGCTGCCCACCCCCACCCCCGGCCAGATCAGCACCGGCGACGGGCGCTGGGGCATCTTCCTCGGCCGGGCCGGAACCGTCAGCGACGACTACAGCGGCGCCAACGTCTTCGGCAGCGGCGGGTCCACGCCCTACCGCGGGCTGGCCGCCGTCAACAACGGCGCCAACCTGGTCTTCACCGGCACCGCCCAGAGCACCGGCGAGCTGGCCTTCCACGCGCAGCGGGGAAGCTACGTGCAGTTCGTCGGCGCCACGCTGATTCCCGGCAGCCCGCTGCGGCTGACGGGGGCGGGCCACTTCCAGTTCGACGCCGCGGCCAACACCATGCCGGCCGGCACCACCATCGAGTATGACGGCAGCTACTACATGCAGGTGGACGACGCCGGCGGCCTGCCGGCCACCACGACGCTGAACATCAACAGCGGCCGGCTCGACCTGGACGCGACCGACGCCATATCGAACGGCGCCGTCGTCAACATCAACCAGGGCGGCATCTTCAAAGTGGACGTCGCCAGCATCGACTCCGGCACGTTCCACGTCAACGGCGGCGGCGTGTACGTCGACAGCGTCCCCGAGTTCGGCGCTGCCGGCACCTTCGACTGGTCCAACGGCGGCACGCTGGTGCTCGGAAACGACCTGAACACCACACTCATCCCCGACAACGGGAAGGTCAACTTCCTGCTGAACCACACGAACTACGACAATTTCCCCAACGGCCTGAAGCTCGGCGACAACTCCCGCCTGCCGAGCTGCTCGGCCTTCACCGTCGGCGGCGGGGTGAACATCGGCACCGACGCCAGCACCCCCATCAGCCTGGCCGCCGGCATGACCGCCGGACGCATCGCCGCACCCATCACCGCCAGCCGAGACTACTCCTACGCCGAGTACCGCTTCCACGTCGACGGCGTGGTCAACTTCCACACCGCCGGCAACGACGGCACCCTCATCATCGGCGATAACCAGCCCTTCCGCAGCATGCACAAGGACGGGACCTACTTCCAGTACATCGATCAGGACCACGCCATACACCTGACCAACGCCGGCAACACCATCGACAAGATCCGCATCGAGGGCTGGCTGCGGGTGGACTCGGCGGCCCCGCTGGGCAACCCGCTGGAGATCCGCCTCGACGACGGCATCTTCGAGTACTACAACAGCATGAGCCTCTCGACCACCATCCTCGGCACCGGCACCTGCATGGGGCGATACGGCAACTACGGCAGGACGCTGACGATCAAGGGCATGCGCGAGGGCGACGTCGCCGGCGGCGCGCACCTCGGCACCCTCAGCCCCGGGGCCAGCGTCGGGCGGATGGACGTCGACGGCTACCTGAGCTTCGACAAGAGCGCCTACGGCGTCGGGACGGTCATCGACGACGAGTACGCCCGCCTGGCCATCGACGTGGAGGGCCACGGCGGGGTCGCCGGCGTCGATCACGACCAGGTGCTGGTCACCAAGAACCTCTCCAATCTGGGCAACGCCGCCGTGCAACTGTATCTGCCCACTCCCTCGAAGCACCTCAAGCCCGCCACCCTGGCCGGGGTGGACATGACCATCATCGACGTCCAGGGCACGACCAGCGGCAGCGGCGTGGCGGAGATCAACATCGACACCCACGACGACCCCAAGGTCGCGGACTTCTGGGAGGTGGTCAACTCCGGCACCGCCGTCACCGTGGTCAGCAACGACGTCATCCTCCACGGGGCGAACCTCGACTGGACCGCCCACAAGGGCGACGCCGACCTCAACAACGAGGTGGACGTGCTGGACCTGGCCAAGCTGGCCAACAACTTCGGGCGCAAGGACGCCGGCGTGAACTGGACGACCGCCGACTTCGACTTCAACGGGGAGGTGGACGTCCTGGACCTGGCCGCCATCGCCAACGCCTTCGGCTGGAAGGTCACCGGCGGCGAAGGCGGCGCGCCCGTCCCCGAGCCGATGACCCTGGCGATCCTTGCCCTGGGCGCGGCCGCGCTCGTCCGCCGGCGCAGGCGGTAAGAGGCTGTCTGAGAGCGTGGTTACCGGCTGGCAACAGGGCCAAAGGGCCAGCCGCGCCGCTGGCCGTTCAGCGCTGTCGGCACCGCGGCACCGCGTCAACGTGCCGATTCCATCGTGACAGGCGGTAGGTCGGGCAAGTATGCCCGATCTACCAACTCCTTTTTGGAACACGGCTTGCAAGCAAGCCCTTGACATCCAATGTCAAGGGCAAGCCGTGCCACCCGCCGCGCCGCTTGCGTTTTTTTTTGGGGGGGGGGGGATTAGGGCTTGACAGATCGGGGATTCCGGATAGAATAACTAACGACTTGTGCGATGGGTTTTTTGCAGGTCTTACCCGGCGCGTTTTTTGCGTCTTGGGCGGCACGTGAGTGCACGGTTTCAGAAAGGGACGGATTCTTATTGAGAAGGAGGTTTGAGATGGGAAAGCAGAGTGCAACGCTGGCAGTGTTGGTGTGCGCGCTGGTGGTGGCCGGGCCGGTGCGGGCGACGGACTACAACGATGACGCCGAGGGATTGTGGGACGCCCCGGCCACGTGGAACCCGTCGAACCTGACCTATCCGCAGTCCGGCGACACGGCCACGCTGGACTCCCACAAGGTGTTTTTGTATATACATCTCAAGGACGCCACCGCCCCGGAGGAGATCATTCTGGCCGGCGGTAAGATCGACACCTACAACGCCCCCTACAGGCCGGAGGTGTACAGCCCGATCACCGTTGAGGCCGCCTCGGAGCTCCGGTTCAGCGAGAACGGCGGGCTCGAGCTGCACGGCGCCATCTCCGACGGGACCACCACGGGTGTCCTCACGGTCAACAGGAGCTACGCCGCCTCGAAGCGCTACGGCGTTTACCTCTACGCCCCCAGCCCGGACTTCAGCGGCGGCTGGTCGGTTCTGACCAGCGGCATTACCCTCCATGCCGACGGCGCCCTCGGGACGGGCACGGTGACCGTGGACGGGCCGAATGCGACCCTCGCGATCGGCGCCGGGCAAACCGGCACGGTCAAACCGGCCGTCGTCGTGATGAACGCCGGGAACCTCAGCGGCGGGCAAGTCACCATCGCCGATTGGGACGTGGAGCTGAACGACGGCACCACCCTGGTCGGCAATGCCAAGACCACAGGATGGAGCACGTGGACCGGCGGCACCTGCAAGGTCACCGGCACGGTGGGGTTCACCGGAAAGCTTGCATACAACGGTGACATCTCCGGCAGCGGCCTCATCCTTGTGTCGGCGCTATGCGCGGCCCTCGGCGGCGATAACAGCGGCTTCAGCGGTGCCTTCGACGTGGTTGCCGGGAGCACCCTCCGCCCCGACACCGCCACCGCCCTGGGCACCGGCTCGGTGTACCTGGCCGGCACGCTGGACTGCTACCATGACCTCAGCGGGGGCTTTGTCAGGATCAACGGCGGCACGATCGCCAACGGCGACGCCGACCGCACCCTCGGGGCGGGCATGACCGTCGAGCTGACCCCCGCCGGCGGCGGCTTCTCCGTGGGCGGGGCGAGCACGACCCTGAC